>JAKOOI010000290.1 GCA_022701475.1 Weeksellaceae bacterium | reverse complement strand
GATCTGGATTATGCCAAATTCAGGGAAGTTGCCGATGAGATCGGTGCCACACTGTGGGCAGATATCGCACACCCGGCAGGTCTTATTGCAAAAGGCCTTCTGAACAGCCCGTTCGAGCATTGCCATATCGTTACCACCACAACGCATAAGACGCTGAGAGGTCCGAGAGGAGGGATGATTATGATGGGGAAAGATTTTGAAAATACGTACGGACATAAAACTCCGAAAGGAGAGACCAAAATGATGAGCCAGGTGCTGGACGGAGCCGTATTCCCAGGAATACAGGGTGGTCCCTTGGAGCATGTGATTGCCGGAAAAGCAGTCGCTTTCGGAGAAGCACTGGATGCAAAATTTGAAACCTACGCAAAACAGGTGCGGTCCAATGCACAGGCTTTAGCCAAAGCGATGATTGACAGAGGCTTCGATATCGTAAGCGGCGGAACAGACAACCACCTGATGCTGGTAGACCTCAGAAACAAAGGCGTAAATGGCAAAGAAACCGAGAAAGCACTGGTGCTTGCAGATATTACCTGTAACAAAAACATGGTTCCTTTTGACGACAAGTCACCGTTTACCACATCCGGAATCAGGCTGGGAACGGCTGCCATTACTACGAGAGGCCTGAAAGAGAACGATATGGATACCATTGCCGGGCTGATCTCCGAAGTTGTTGACAACATCAAAAACGAAGAAGCCATTGCTTCCGTGAAAAAGAAAGTGAACGAACTGATGGAAGGAAAAGCCCTCTTCAACTACTAAGATACATCTGAATAGAATATAAGAGAATGGGCGGAAAGCCCATTCTTTTTTTATCATTATGGAAAAGAAATCGTATACCTTTGAGGAAATAAAGCAGAAGCTGGTGAACTATTGCGTTTACCAGGACCGCTGTCATGCCGAGGTAGAACAGAAAATGAGAGAGTTCCTCCTGATTGATGAAGCCAAAGAAGAAATCCTGCTCTATCTCCTGAAAGAAAACTACCTGAATGAAGAACGGTTTACAAGAAGCTACATCCGCGGGAAATTCTATATCAAGCACTGGGGAAGGAATAAGATCAAAATGAACCTGAAGCAGAAGCAGATTTCTGAAAAACTGATCAGCAAATGCTTTGATGAGATTTATGAAGACGACTATGAAAACATGATCCGGAAAATCTATGGTGACTATTATTCAAAACAGAACGGCCAGGAATACCAGAAAAAGGCAAAAACCATAAAGTACCTGATGGGCCGCGGATTTGAGTATGATCAGATTAATAACACCATGGAATAATAAAGAATCACGATCATACAATACCATAATCAAAGACTGACAATATCCATCACATTCTTTTGATTTATTACTGTGGTATGCTTTTTGCTGATTATTGAGCCCTTTGTTTTACAAAATAAATAGGTAAAAGCGTAGATATTGAAATTTATTTTTTAAATTTCAGACATAGACGGAATTTTATTTTAATTTTGCAAGATACCTGAGTTTTGTCTGAACAGGATTTCAGGTTTATACCTTAATATATATGAACGTAACCCAAGACAATGTCCGGCTCTTTTAGAAAAAAAATTTTTGGAGGGGATAATGTTGTCAGTCTCTCGGACGTAAGATACCTTCCCAGATGGATAATATTGATTATCGATATTATCATTCTGGTTATATCGTTGTTTCTTTCTACCTACATTATTGAGAAAATCAGTCAGAATGAATTTATTTATCATAAAGATAAATCTAATGTTTTTGCATGTATTATTGCTGTGAATGTCATATTCATGTATATCTTCAAGACATATGCGGGAATCATCAGGCATTCTACCTTTATTGACCTTTTCAAACTATTGATTTCCTGCTTCTGTACTATGTTTGTGATAGGTGTTGTTAATATGGTATATTTATGGGTAGCAGGAGCAAAGTTCATCATGACACCATACCTGATCCTGTATTTTATCATTTCTTTTATGGGGTTGTTTATTTTCAGATTATATGTCAAAGAATTTTTCCATATTGTAAGAGAGTACAGGAGAAGCACCCTGAAAAGGAGGATTCTTGTTTTGGGCATCGATGAGCAGTCAATTGCTATTGCCCGGGCCATTCTGGATAATCCCAGCCTGCCGTATCATGTTGTAGGATTCCTTACCCAAAGGACAGACTCTAAAAGAGCATCGCTTCTGGGAAAACCGATTCTTTCAAAAGACAGGATTGAGCAGCACTCCAAAGAAGAGCTCCTGATTGACGGGGTAATCGTGATAAAGGAAATGATGTCTAAAGACGAAATGAATTCCTGGGTCAACCTGTTTCTCGAAAAAGACCTCAATATCTTTAAGGCCCCTTCGGTACAAAAGTTAAGAGACAGTGATTTCGGAGGATCAATCAGGAATCTTCAGATTGAGGACCTTCTAAACCGCAAGCCTATTAAGATTGAGAACGAGGAAGTTAAAAGCAGGCATTACAAAAAGAATATCCTGGTGACCGGGGGAGCAGGCTCCATTGGTAGCGAAATTGTAAGGCAGGTAGCCCAGTTTGATCCTGCATTAATCGTTGTTCTGGACCAGGCGGAAACACCTTTGTACGATATCGAACTTGAAATGAAAACGAAATTTCCCCATATCAGTTTCAAGTTTGTTTTGGCGGATGTTTCCAATAAACATAGAATTGAGCCGTTATTTCAGATGTACCATTTTTCGATGGTGTATCATGCAGCAGCTTACAAGCACGTTCCGCTGGTAGAAGAGAATCCGCATGAGGGTGTTCTGGTAAACGTACTGGGCTCCAAAATCATTGCCTTGTTATCCAGCAAATATAAGGCCAACAGGTTTGTGATGGTTTCTACAGATAAAGCGGTGAATCCTACCAATGTGATGGGCGCTTCCAAACGAACAGCCGAGCTTTTTGTGCAATCGCTTCAAAATGTAGAAGGAAATACAACAAAGTTTATCACAACGAGATTCGGAAACGTATTGGGTTCCAATGGTTCAGTGATTCCGCACTTCAAAAAACAGATTGAATCGGGAGGACCCGTGACCATTACCCATCCGGATATTGTAAGATATTTTATGACGATTCCTGAAGCCTGTGAGCTGGTGCTTCAGGCCGGAACCATGGGGCATGGCGGTGAGATCTTCGTTTTTGATATGGGCGAACCGGTAAAGATTCTGGATCTCGCCAGGAGGATGATAAAATTATCCGGATTCGAGCCGAATATCGATATTAAAATTATCTATACCGGATTAAGACCCGGCGAAAAGCTCTATGAGGAACTCTTGAGCGATGATGCAAAGACCCTTCCTACCCATAATGATAAAATTATGATTTCCAAAGATCCCTGTATGGACTTTATCGAAATAGAGAAAATGACAAAATTTCTTATCAGGGCTTCCATAAGAAGGGATAAAGTAGAAGTCGTGAAAATATTAAAATCCATTGTGCCGGAATTTAAAAGCAACAACTCCATCTACGAGGTTTTGGATAAATAGAAAATATAAAATGTATATTTGTACAATTTTTTAAATATGAGGAAAGGTAAAATACTGACCATATTATTTGCACTTGCATTAGCTTCATGTAAGACTAATCCAGCAGCACCTAATGATCTAAATTATATGCAGAATATTGAAAAGGTAGCCATTGAAGCTTCTTCCAGAAATTCTGTCAATACCATACAGACGGGGGATCAGCTTGTTATTCTCATCACTGCAAAAGACGCAGATGTTGTAAAGCCTTTTAATCAAAACTACGCATCGTCCGAGGTCATTCAGAACAACAGTTTTGCAGGAGGAAATACTCCCACCCAGGGGAATACAACTATTTCAGGACCTACCTATACCGTTGATTCCGGCGGCGACATCGATTTTCCGATTCTCGGAAAAATAAACACTACCGGTAAAACACTGGTGGAACTGAAAGACGAATTAAGAAATAAAATGACCAGATTCGTCATGGAACCTACCGTCAATGTTAGACTGGCTAATTTTAAAATAACCGTTTTGGGAGAAGTCAACAGGCAGGGAGATTATACCGTTGCCAACGGCCAGGCGACCATCCTCAATGCTTTAGGGCTTGCCGGAGACCTGACTATGTATGGTAAAAGGGATGATATCCTGATTATAAGAACTGAAGACGGAAACATTACACACGGAAAAGTAAACATCCAGGATGCCAATCTAATCAATTCTCCGTATTACCATCTGAAGCAGGGAGATGCAATTATAGTTTCTGCTAACAACACAAAGGATTTAACGGCTAAGCAGAACCCGAATACCGCTCTTTATCTTACCGGAATTTCTATTGCCGTAACAGCTATCGCTGTAGTTATAAGTTTATTTAAGAAGTAGTATTGATGAGCAATAGAAATAATCCTAAAAAAGAAGAACTGAACTTAAGCGAAATCATAAAGCCCTATCTGAAAAACTGGTACTGGTTTGTTATCTCGGCAGCCCTGGCATTGTTTATCGCTTACATAAAATTAAAATTTGTTGTTCCCGTTTACAACATCCAGTCAACGGTTCTGATAAAAGATTCCAAGAATACCACATCGTCTTCGGATACGGATGTTTTAAAAGATCTGTCCGGATTCGGAGGGATGAAAACAAACAGCGTTGATAACGAAATTCAGATTTTCAAATCGAAAAAGCTGATGCGTACCGTGGTGGTTGAACAGAACCTGCAGGCCGATATCTACGGCAACACGAAATTCCAGGCGGTTGAGCTTTATAAGGATACCTCTCCTGTTGAAGTAAAAATGATCAACGAAAAACCTAAAAGCGGTTTCAGTGTAAAATCCCTGGCCCTTTCAATAAATGGCAATAAAATTACCCTGTCCTCAGAAGAATTGAAAAAACCTGTTGTTTCTGAGTTCGGAAGGACCATCAGCCTTCCCTATGCAAATATTATTATCATTAAAAATAAAAGTTTTGATCCGAAACTTGTAAAAGGTATTGATACAAATACTCTGAATCTGGTATTGTCTTCTGTTGAAGCAAAAACCAATACGCTTCAAAGGATGCTGAATGTAGGGCTGGTCAACAGGGACGTTACCGTTGTTCAGCTGATGATGAATTATCCGCAGGTAGAAAAGGCAAAGGACATACTCAATCATCTGATCGATGCTTATAATAATGATGCCATCATCGACAAATCTTCTGAATCCAGAAAGACTCTTGATTTTATCGATGACCGGGTAAAAAAGCTTGCCGTAGAGCTGGGTGATGTTGAAAACCAGAAAGAAGATTTCAAATCGAGGAACCAGCTGACTGATCTTGAAACAGAAGCGAAAATAAGCTTGGAAAATTCTGCTGCTGCGAGACAGAAACAGCTGGAGCTGGATAGCCAGCTTGAACTTACGAATGCTCTTCTGAACTATGTCAACAGGCAGGGGCAGTATCAGGTTTTGCCAACCAATGTGGGGTTATCGAACAGCGAAGCCGTTTCAAGCATCGATACCTACAATCAGCTGGTAATCCAGAGAAAAAGATTGTTGGAATCTGCCACTGCGGAAAACCCGGTAGTTGTAGATATCACCAAACAGCTGGATCAGATGCGGTCTTCCGTAACGCAAAGCCTGCAGAGAAATAAAGTAGGGCTGGAACTTGCCAGGGGAGAATATATCGGTGAACAGAATAAGGTTTCCGGTAAGATTTCAAAACTTCCTTCCATTGAGAAAATTTTCAGAGGCATCGAAAGACAACAGCAGATTAAAGAAAACCTTTACCTGCTCCTGCTTAAAAAAAGGGAAGAAACTGCAATCGCCGAGTCTATCACGGCGCCTAAGGCCAGAGTGATTGATGAAGCCTACGCTTCTCCGTCGCCTATAGCTCCCAAGAAAATGCTTGCTTATCTCGCTGCGTTGATTATCGGTACCATTCTTCCTTTCGCTTTAATTTATCTGAAAGAGCTGTTCAATAATAAAATCAAAACCCGGCATGACTTGGAAAAACTTTCTTCGACGGCAGTTATCGGGGAAATTCCAAGCCTCACAAAGGGAGAAAGCGATATTGTTGCCGTAAACGATATTACTCCTTTGGCCGAAGCATTCAGAATCCTTATTACCAATATGAATTTCCTGCTTGGTAAAAAAGATAAAGGAAAAATTATTTATGTAACTTCTACCGTCCAGGGGGAAGGAAAAACGTTCGTATCAGTAAATCTTGTACTTACACTGGCAAATCCTAACAGAAAAGCAATCATTATCGGGGCCGATATCAGAAACCCGCAGCTGCAGCGGTACAACACGGCCAGAAAAGGACTTGCAGGATTAACGGAATACCTTTACTCCGATCATACGCAAATAGAAGATATTGTACATGTCACCTCATTCAATCCGAACTGTGATGTCATCTATTCCGGCACTATCCCTCCCAATCCTACGGAGCTTCTTAGTAACGGAAGATTTGAAAACCTGCTGAATGAGCTGAAAACAAAGTATGATTATATCATAGTAGATACGGCACCATTGATGCTTGTAACGGATACTTTCCTGATTTCCGATTTCGCAGACGCTACCTTATATGTCGCAAGATCGAGGTTTACGGAAAAGAACCTCATTGATTTCGCTAATTCCAATATTGAAGAAAACAAAATAAAAAATGTAGGGTTTGTCCTTAATGATATCAGTAAAGATGATTTCGGTTACGGCAATAAATATGGCTATGGATATACTGCCAAAGAAAAAAACTGGCTGGAAAGATTAAAAGATAAACTGTAAAAAAACATGAGTGTTGATTTTAAGTTCCTTGAAGGAAAAAAAATATTGGTGACCGGAGGTGCCGGATTCATCGGCTCCAACCTGATCGAAAAGCTTTTAAGCCTTAAAGCGCAGGTAACCTGCCTGGATAACTTTGCAACAGGAAAAAGGGAAAATATAGAGCCGTTTTTTGCGAATCCTGATTTTACGCTTATCGAAGGAGATATACGGGATCTTGAAATGTGTAGAAGAGCCTGTGAAGAGCAGGAATATGTTTTGCATCAGGCCGCTCTGGGATCGGTTCCAAGATCTATCAATGATCCGATAACGAGCAATGATGTAAATGTAGGAGGCTTTCTCAATATGCTGGTAGCGGCTAAGGATATGGGAGTGAAAAGAATGGTATATGCTGCCTCGTCTTCTACCTATGGAGATTCCGCTGCCTTACCTAAAACAGAAGAGAAAATCGGTAAGCCCCTTTCTCCTTACGCGATCACGAAATACGTAAACGAACTCTATGCAGATGTTTTCAAAAAAACCTATGATTTTGATACGATAGGGTTGCGGTATTTTAATGTATTCGGAAAAAGGCAGGATCCCAACGGTCCTTATGCTGCTGTCATTCCGAAATTTGTTCAGTTGCTGATCAGCCATCAATCGCCTGTGATCAACGGCGGCGGCGAATATTCAAGGGATTTTACTTACATAGACAATGTGGTGCAGATGAATCTCCTTGCTGTTACTTCATCTGATGAAGCCGCTTTAAATGAAGTATATAACGTAGCCTGCGGAGACAGGACCACCCTTAACGATCTTTTGGACTACCTTAAAGAATACCTTTCAGGATATGATGAAAGGATCAGGGACATCCGGGCCGAATACGGGCCTTACAGAAAAGGGGATGTGGCCCACTCGCTGGCATCGATAGAAAAAGCGGAAAAACTTTTAGGATACATCCCTCAGTATACAGTAAAGGAAGGTCTTAAAGAAGCTGTAAGCTGGTATTGGGAAAATTTAAAATAACATGATGAATTACAAAATTTCAATTATAGGTCTTGGATATGTGGGTTTGCCGCTGGCGAGACTTTTTGCTACAAAATTTCCGGTAGTCGGATTCGATATCAATTCTCATCGCGTGGATGAATTGAAAAAAGGGAAAGATATAACACTGGAAGTGGAAGATGAAGTCTTACAGTCCGTTCTTACGGAAAACAATCCTTCTTCGGAACAGAAAGGGTTATTCTGTTCTGCCAACCTGGATGATATCAGAGATTCCAACATTTATGTAATTACCGTTCCCACACCCGTTGATAAAAATAACAGGCCGGACCTTACTCCTTTGGTAAAGGCGAGTGAAACCGTAGGAAAGGTCATTAAAAAAGGAGATATCGTGATTTACGAATCTACCGTATATCCCGGCGCTACGGAAGAAGACTGCATCCCTGTTATTGAGAAAACCTCAGGTTTGAAATATAATATTGATTTTTATGCCGGATATTCCCCTGAAAGGATAAACCCCGGAGATAAAGAACATACGGTTGAAAAAATTCTTAAGGTAACCTCAGGCTCTACTCCGGAGATAGGAAAAATAGTAGATGACCTGTATCGGGCCGTAATTGTAGCCGGAACGCATCTGGCACCCACCATCAAAGTTGCGGAAGCGGCAAAAGTTATCGAAAACTCACAGAGAGATATCAATATTGCCTTTGTAAATGAACTGGCAAAGATCTTTAATCTGATGGATATCAATACGCATGATGTTCTTGAGGCGGCCGGCACAAAGTGGAATTTTTTACCATTCAGACCCGGACTGGTAGGTGGACATTGCATTGGAGTGGATCCTTATTATCTTGCTCAGAAAGCACAGGAATTCGGCTATCACCCGGAGATTATCCTGGCCGGGAGAAGGCTGAACGATTCCATGGGGAAATACATTGCCGAACAGGTAGTGAAAGCCATGATCAAAAAAAACATCAATGTCAACGGTGCGGAAATTCTTATGCTGGGAATTACCTTTAAGGAAAACTGTCCGGATGTAAGAAATACCAAAATAGTTAATGTAATCCAGGCGCTGGAAGATTTCGGCGTCAAAGTAAAAACGTATGATCCGTGGGCAAATCCAGATGAGGTAAGGCACGAATATGGAATCGAAAGTTTTAACGAGCTGCCGGATCAGAAATTCGACTGTATGGTCCTGGGGGTTGCACATAAAGATTTCCTGGATATCAATCTTGAAAATCTGAAGAAAGAGAATGCCGTGGTATATGATGTAAAAGGTTTGCTGGAAGAATCCGACGCAAGATTATAATATGTTTAATAAGATAAGATCTTCCCTATTTTTTAAAAATTTTTCAATTTATTTTATTGGACTGTTGATAAGTGGATTAATAAGTTTTATTACCATTCCTATTATCACCCAAAAATATACGGTTGCCGTTTACGGAGAGTTTTCATTGATCCAAAATGTAATCCTGATATTGATTTCTTTCGGAGGAGGATGGCTTAATCAGTGTGTCATCCGGTTTAATGATAACAGCACGGGATTTAAAATTAATATATACCAGATTTTTTTTTCGGTTTTTATCCCTCTTTCATTAGTATCGCTGGGGATTATATTCTTTTTGAATAACAACTTTATTATCCCTTTTTTAGGAGTAGGTTCACTTATTTTGGGTGGGCTGTCGGCATTGGGAATTATGTTCTATCAGTCAAACTTTAAGGCAGGACAGACATTGGCCCTGAATCTGATCAGGGCAGGGGTTTTGGCGGGAAGCCTGCTTTTCTTTGTTCTGTTAAAAAGTAAAATAGATAATGTCCTGATTCTCACGCTCTGCTTCTTTTTGAGCTTTATGATCTCTATCCTGCCGCTGCTTAGGAAAGAGTTTAAAATAATAAAGGGGGCTTTTGGGATACTTATAAAAAAGTTTGACAGAAAATATATCGTCATGCTTTATGCAGATAATAAAAGATATTTTGATTACGGATGGCCGCTGGCCCTGTGGTTTACTATATCTACCGTTCTGAATGTTGGAGACCGGTATGTTATCAATATGTTCGAAACCCCTTACAAGGTAGGGGTGTATTCTTCTATTTATGATATTCTGTCCAAGAGCATTACCATGATCTGTTCTCCTATTCTTATCGCAGGCTTTCCGATGATGGCGCGTAAGTTCAACGAAAAGAAACAGAATGAAGCACTGAAGCTGATCTTTTACCTGCTAGCCGTAGAGGTATTCCTGCTGGTTTCCGCTGTTGCTTTCATCAGTATTTTTAAAGAAATGTTCCTGGATATATTAGGATTGGAACAGAGTACGGAAAATTTCAGGCTTCTGATACCGTTGGTCATCAGTGTGTTTTTATGGCAGTTTGCCATGCTTGCCCATAAGCCTCTCGAACTGTATGAAGATACTAAGTTTATGCTTTTTGCCGTTATTGTATCGGTTATCTGTAACTTTGGAATGAATATCTTTTTCATTCCGAAAATGGGGATTCTGTTTGCCGCCTACAGTTCCATGTTTGCTTCCGTGATATATCTTTTGTTGGTGACGGCAAAAGGTGTTGTCCATTTCAGAAAAAATAAGATCAAGAGCTGATACCTGTTTCATGGAGAAATTTATTAATGCATTACTTATCCTTTTGGGAATTTTGGCAATGATATTTCCGAATTCATTCCTTGCGCCTACCATTGCCGTCATGATTCTGAGTACAGCAGCCATCATTCTGCGCGGAAAGATTACCTACAACTATAAAATTTTATTCTTCTGGCTGGTATTGTCTGTCATATTTGTTTTTTACATGATAGGCAATACAAAATATTCAAGTTTTTTTCCGGAATTATTTTTCAAGTACTGTATATCTCCGTTCTGCTGGATCGTGATCGGTACTTATCTTAAAGCCACCTTTGATTACAGGAAAATCATTAAATTACTTTCGGTGATTTCCTTTTTTTCCTTGGGAAGCGTCATCGTACTGTATGCATTAATGTCTATGGGCTATATTTCCATTGTAAAACTTTTTTTTGCAAACCCTAATATCGATACCAACAAGCTTGGATTTACCCTGCACGTTTATGGAACCCTGATCTTTTTTGCGATTAATTTTAAAACAATTACCCAACTCTTCCCGAAATTTCTGGTGATTCTTTACACCCTGCTGTTTATCATTACAATTTTCCTCTCCGGAAGAACGGCCCTGATTCTTACTTTTCTGCTGGGGGTATTTTATTATTTCATTTTCAACTTTTTAAATATTAAAAAAAGTGTGGCAATATCCATGTTCCTGATGATCTTTTTATTCATAGGCCTGGCGTATAATTACAGGATGGTGGAAGATTATTTCTCCATTGACCTGTCACAATATATTGAGACGAACCTTAACAAAGTGAAAGAGTCCGGAGGAGAGGAAAGGAGCCAACAGACGAAAGAAATTATCGAAGCCATCAAAAATTATCCTTACGGAACGGGGTTCGATGAAGTTTTTATTATCAGAGACTATGTAAAAAGATTTAATTACGAAGTGTTAATACTGGCTACCATCATGCGTTTCGGGATCATTACCTTTATCATCATCCTGGCTTCGCTGGTGAGTACCATGGGGTGGAATATCAGAAACCTATTCAAGGACAGACTCGAAAATTTTTGGCTGTTGGGGTTTATTTCGATCTTGTTGAGTTCTTTTACCAATCCTTATCTTGAATCGATTGCATTTCAATGGATGTTCTTTCTGCCGATTGTATTTATGGCTAAAGATAATGTTAAAATTTCATTTACATGAGAGTTCTTTTCCTTACAAAATACTCAGAAAAAGGAGCCAGTTCGAGATACAGGTTTTATAATTACAGAAAATACCTTGAAGAAAACGGCATACATCCTTCTTATCGCCCTTTATTCGGTAATTCCTATCTGAACCAGCTTTACAGAGGGAATACGGTCATGAAGAATCTCCTGGCCGTATATTTTATATTGAAAAGGATGGTCTATATTGTATTCAATATGAAAAAATACGATCATGTTGTAATAGAAGCAGAACTTTTTCCGTACTTCAGCTATGGATTCGATTATTTTTTTTTAAAGAGGATCAGCTCTTTCAGCCTGGATTTTGATGATAACATTTCAGCCAATTACAGGAATACTTCCAGAAAGGATAAAATTCCGGAATTGATGAAACGGGCAAGTTTTGTAACCGTAGGAAACCGATGGTATTTTTCGGAATTCGAGGGGAATCTTATTTATCTTCCTACCGTTATCGATCTCTGTCATTATTCCTGGTATGATCTGCAGGAGAAGGATGAGGTTCCGGTTATTGTCTGGATCGGTTCTCCTTCCACACAGCGGTATCTCTCCCTTATAGAAGATACGCTGGCTGATCTTTCCGGCCATCAGGATTTTAAGCTCAAAATCATCGGCGGGAATATTCCTCTGGATCCGAAGATAAGAGTAGAGTATGTAAAATGGGAAAGTAGCAGCGAAAACCTGGAACTTGCAAAAAGCGATATCGGCATTATGCCTCTGGAAGACAGCTACTGGGAGAAAGGAAAATGCGGCTTTAAGCTGATTCAGTATATGGCAAGCGGAATAGCCGTGATTGCGTCTGACCTGCCTGCTAATGAAGAAATTATAGAGAACAGCGTTTCGGGATTCGTTGTGAAAAACCATCAGGAATGGTCGGTAAAAGTTGCAGAACTGCTGAAAAATAAACAGTTGCGCTTGTCGATGGGTAAAGCGGGAAGAAAAGCGGTTGAAGAAAAATACTCATATCAGGTTTGGGGGAAAAAGTATTCTGAGATTATTAAAAATAATAAATGATGGTGGAAAATATTTCTGTAGATATACTTTTACCGACCTATAACGGAGAAGTGTATCTGGAAGAACAGATCAGGAGCATTCTCAATCAGTCGTATAAAAATCTGAGACTGATTATCCGGGATGATAAAAGTACGGACACTACCCCGGATATCCTGCAGAGGCTTCGGAATGAAGATTCCAGGATTCTTCTTGTTGAGAATACGGAAGGAAACCTGGGACTTGTAAAATCAATAGAGAAGCTGCTTGGTTTTTCTGATGCGGAACTTATCTTTTTTTCCGATCAGGACGATGTCTGGATGGAAAACAAACTGGAAATTTTTTTACGGGAATACAGCACTTCCGACGTTCCCGTCCTTATCCATTCAAACTGTCTTGTTACAGACCAGAAACTGAATGTCCGGGAACCTTTTTTTTCCGGTGCGCCCAAAAGGAAAGGATTGGAAAATTCGCTTTTCAACTATTTTGTACAAGGAGCCTCTTCCATGATCAATGCCCGGCTGAAGGAGGTATTGCTGCCCTTTCCGGATGAAGTATATATCCACGACCGTTATTTCCATCTGGCAGCAGAAGCTGCCGGCAGGAGAATCTATATTGATGAACCTACCATGTGGTACAGGCAGCATGAAAAAAATCTGATCGGAAGCCAGACATTGCTTAAAAAAATAAAAAATAATCTTGGTTTCAAGAAATTTTACATAGATGAAGATCGGAAGCTGATCAACCGGCTTGCCCTGTGCTTTCCGGATAATGATCTGTTGAAAGCTTATCAGGAGCTCACCTCAGACAGGGTGTCAAGGTTCAGAAAGATCCGCATCATAACAAAAAATAAAATAGCGCTTCGGCTGAAAGAAAAAATTTTGTTGTTGCTGAATAATTAAAGGTGGCCCTGCAAAGGGCCGTTAAAATAATCAAATAAAATCCAATAAAGATACAAATGTGCGGGATTAACGGAATTATAACGAAAAATAACAGTAATCTTCAGGTCCGGGAAAGTCTGGAACTGATGAATGAAAAAATATTTCACAGGGGGCCTGATGAGGATGGTTTTTTTATTGATACGATTGAGGACGCTGCATTGGGCTTTGCTATGAGAAGACTATCGATTATTGACCTGTCTTCCGGTAAACAACCTATATTTTCCGACGACCGGCAGAAGATAATCGTCTTCAACGGAGAAATCTATAACTACCGGGAAATCAGGGAAGAGCTTATGGGAGCGGGATGCAGGTTTAAGACAAAATCCGATACTGAAGTTATTCTGAAGCTTTATGAAAAATACGGAACCGAAGGCTTTAAAAAGCTTGACGGAATGTACGGATTCAGCATTTTAGATAAAACAAAAAATAAGGTGTTTATTGCAAGGGACTTCTTCGGAGAAAAGCCGTTGTATTATTTTGCAGATGAAGACCATTTTATCTGGGGCTCGGAACTGAAGTCGATCGTTTCGGTCATTCCGTCAAAACCGGAAATATCAACTGCGGGCCTGAATCTGTTCTTTCAGCTTACTTACATTCCTGCTCCTTTTACCATCTATGAGAATGTGCATAAACTGGAAGCTGATCATTATCTCGAGATCGATATAAAAACAAGAGCCTGCCGTGCCCTTCAGATTTCCGGAACGGAAAGGACTTCCGGAAAAATGGACATAGGATTTCAGGAGGCAAAACAGAAAGTAAGAAGCCTGGTTGAGGAAAGCGTAAACAGCAGAAGTGTTTCCGATGTACCGATCGGGACTTTCCTTTCAGGCGGGGTCGACTCTTCCATTGTTACCTGGTGCCTTTCTAAAAATCTCGATCAGAAAATCAATACTTTCTCCATCGGGTTCGAAAAAAAAGCTTTTGATGAAACGGACAGATCGCAGACGATAGCCAAACTTATTAACAGCAATCACCACGAATTCATTGTCGGGGAAAAGGATTTTGCGGAAAACCTGGACGAAATCCTGCTTAACTTCGATGAGCCTTTTGCAGACTCTTCCGCATTGCCCAGTTTTCTTGTAGCCCATAAGACCAGCCAGCATGTTAAAGTAGCACTGACCGGAGACGGAGGGGATGAAGTATTCGGAGGATATAACAAATACCTGATCGGGAAAATCAATCAGCGGTATACCGGTCTTATATCACAGAAATCACATACCCGGCTTTTAAAATTTTCAAACCTCTTACTTGCTCAGAAAGAAGATAAAAGGGGACTGAAGTTCAAGGTAAAGAAAGCACTGGATTCCATTAGCTATTCCGGAGATTTCTTTTACAACATCATAAAACTGGGTTTCCAAAAAAACGACCTTGCAAAAATACTGAAGAAAGCCTATGTGTCGGAGGATTCAATGGAATATTTTACATCCAGGCTTCAAAGCCCGGAAAATCTCACCGATTTCCGTGAAGTAGATAAAATAATGAGTCTTGAAGGCGATATGCTGGTGAAAGTAGACCGGACCAGCATGCTGACCTCCCTGGAGTCCAGGGCTCCCTTTTTAAACAGGGAAATCTGGGAATTTACCAAAAAGCTGCCTGAAAAATACCTGCTGGACGGTAACAGTAAAAAGCATATTCTGAAAAAAGCCTTCGAAGAATTTTTTCCTGACGGCTTTCTTGAAAAATCCAAAAAAGGATTCGGTGTGCCGGTAGGCGACTGGATGAAATCCAGCCTTAAAGAAGAGCTATTGTCTTATACCCGGAAAACGGAAATAGAAGAACAGAATATTTTTAATTATGATGAGATCAGGAAACTCGTTGATAACCATCTGAACGGAATTCAGGATAATGCCTTTAAGGTCTGGACTTTCTACTGTTTTCAAAAATGGTATTTTCAATCCTATTCAAAATAAATAATGAAAGTCGAGAAGAATATATCTGCTAAACGAATAATCTTGTTTTTATTATTTCTTGAGCATTTATTCTGTTATTATTTCAATAATATTCTGAACAGAGAAAATCTCGTAGATTCTGCAGATTTCTATACGAGGGCATTGGAAGTCAGTTTAATGAAAGATCTGCCCTACCTGTTGTATCCCGGCAGGGGAATGCTCCTGATCACTTCCGTATCCGTGAAAGTTTTAAGTAATTTTCATGCTCTGAGCCTTTTCTTTTCATTGGTTTCTTTTATCCCGTACTATGATATCACTAAAAAGTACTTTGAACCGGCCGGTAAAGAAAATAACATGTTCTTGAAAATTACGTTTTTATTCATTTTATTTATGCCCAGCATACACATCTGGACGGCAGGCATATTTAAAGAAGCTGTGGTTTTCCCTGTGATGTACCTGCTCTTAAAAGGAATATTGAAAAACAGGGGGAATCTCATGAAAGCCGATTTGATTTTATATATTGCCGTATTATTTATGATAAGGCCTTATCTGGTGTGTATCATATTCGCCGCTTATCTTATTACATATTTTAAATATTTGAATAAAAAATTATTGGTATTGGTTTCAGCATTCCTGTTGCTTGTTTTTCTGGTGCTTTTAACAGTATTCGGGTCGCTTAACGATCTATCGGATCTGAATAATCTGATGAGCAATATTAATAAATTTTCACAGGCACAGGGAAATGCCGTTATTGACCTTGAAACAACCAACTATTTTGAAAGACTGCTGTACATGATGTTCCGTCCACTCTTTTTTGATGCGGTGACAGGGCCACAGCTCATCTACTCCTTTGAAAATATAATCCTGATCGTCTGGTTTTTAATATTTTTATATAAGGCCATAATAAAGAAAATAAAAGCCTCCTATCTGTTAAAGAATATTTTTTTCGTGTCATCATCAATCGTATGGCTGTTTTTAGGAATTTATATTTATAACTACGGCCTTGCTTCAAGAATGAAAATCATGATTATTCCTTTTCTTATGATGGGAGTGTTAATTTCCATAAAACAACAACCAAGTGAAAAAAATAATTAGAATGACTACGGTTCCGGTTTCATTACGGATCCTTTTAAAAGGGCAGCTGCGCTTTATGTCTCACTATTTTACGATGATCGCGGTATCATCGGATGCTGATGAAATGAAAGCAATAGCCGAAGAAGAGGATATTATGACCTATGCTGTTGAGATGACCAGGACCATAAGCCCTTTTTCGGATATCAGATCCGTCTACGGATTATACAAAATTTTCAAAAAGGAAAAACCGGATATTGTACATACCCATACGCCCAAAGCAGGAATTGCCGGAATGCTGGCAGCATGGCTGGCCGGGGTACCGGTCAGGCTCCATACGGTTGCGGGACTGCCGCTGATGGAAGCAACCGGCTTCAGAAGAAAAATATTAAATACTGTCGAAAGTCTTACTTACAGATTGGCCACTAAAGTCTATCCCAATTCCCGGGGGTTATATCATTTTATCCTGGATAGTAAATTTACTGTATCTGATAAGCTTAAAGTAATAGGCAACGGAAGCTCGAACGGTATTTCTGTAAAGAATTTTGATCCGCAGCTGTTTTCTGATGCAGAACGGTCGGCTCTGAAAGAAAAGCTTAACATATCCGATGCCGGGTTCCTGTTTATTTTCGTTGGCAGACTGGTAGGGGATAAAGGAATTAACGAACTGATACAGGCTTACGGGCAGGTAAGAAAAGCAGATACCAGATTACTGCTTGTGGGAGGATTCGAGGAAGACCTTGATCCTTTGAAAAAAGAAACTTTACAGAAAATCCGGGAAGCTGAAGATATTATACCGGTAGGTTTCCAGAAAGATGTAAGGCCTTATTTTGCCATCTCGAATGCCCTGGTTTTCCCAAGCTACCGTGAAGGATTCCCCAATGTGGTGATGCAGGCCGGAGCGATGGGGCTCCCGAGTATTGTTTCCGATATCAATGGGTGCAACGAAATAATTGTGGAAGGCGAAAACGGCATCATCGTTCCTGTAAAAGATGAATCCAGGCTTGCAGATGCGATGAAGCAGATGCTGGCTGATCCGGAAGCGTACGGGAAAATGAAGAGCAATGCCAGAAAGATGATCGAAGAACGCTATGAGCAGAGCGTCATATGGAACGAACTCCTGAATGAATATAACCGACTTTTAAAAGAGAAACACCATGTATAGATCTTATTTGAAAAGGATACTTGATATCATCGTGTCATTCGTAGCCCTGCTGGTGCTCTCTCCGGTCTTCCTGCTGGTGATGACAGGCCTTTACATTGCCAACCACGGAAAGCCTTTCTTTTTTCAAAAAAGACCTGGTAAGGATGAAAAAATATTCAACATCATCAAGTTCAAAACGATGAATGATAAAAGGGATGCGGGAGGTGTTCTTTTGCCTGACAGTGAAAGGCTTACAGCGATTGGTATTTTTGTCCGTAAAACATCGCTGGACGAATTGCCCCAGCTGGTCAATGTTTTGAAAGGGGATATGTCCGTTATCGGCCCGAGGCCTCTTCTGCCGGAATATCTGGAACTTTACAGTCAGGATCAGAAAAGGCGTCATGAAGTGCGGCCCGGCATTACCGGTTGGGCCCAGGTAAACGGAAGGAATGCCATTTCCTGGTCCAAAAAGTTTGAATTGGATGTTTGGTACGTAGATCATTTATCCTTAACTTTGGATATGAAAATTTTCTTCAGAACCATAAGAAAAGTGTTTGTAAGAGAAGGTATTTATGCAGACGGGCAGGCCACTACAGAGGCATTTAAAGGAAATAACTAAATCTTTCAATGGGAGCAACACTAAAACATATCGAATATATCTTTCCTGAAAAGGGATATACCAATGATGATCTTTCCAGGCAATTTCCGGATTACGATTTCGGTAAGTTTGATACCAAAGTAGGCATCAAAAAAAGATATTGGGCAGCTGAAGATGAAACAGCTCTCGATCTTGCAGAAAAAGCATGTGAAAAATTATTTCAGGTATTTGACAGAAAAAAGGTTGACTTTATTATTTATTGCACCCAGAGCCCCGAATATATCTTACCCACAACCGCCTGTCTTTTGCAACAAAGGCTGGGACTGGAAACCTCGGTGGGTGCCTTTGATTTCAATCTGGGGTGCAGCGGGTATGTTTACGGCCTGAGCATGGCCAAAGGGCTGATCGAGACCGGACAGGCAAAAAACGTTTTGCTGGTCACCGCAGAAACCTATTCCAAATATATTCATCCCGGAGATAAATCCAATAAAGGAATTTTCGGCGATGCGGCTGCGGCTACCATTATTGCCGATGAGGAAGACAAAAGCAACATCAGGCATTTTTTATTCGGAACCGACGGCCTGGGATATGATAAACTTATTGTAAAGAACGGTGCTGCAAAAAATAAAATGGAATCTGGCCCGGAAACCAGGCAATACGGCTCGGGAAACAGCTATACGGATAATGACCTGTATATGGACGGCCCGGAAATTTTCAACTTTACCAGTGCCGTAATTCCTAAATTCACAGTGAATCTGCTGGAGAAAAATAATCTCGCGATGGAAGACTGCAGTCTGTTTGTTTTCCATCAGGCCAATCAGTTCATGCTTGATTTTTTAAGGAAGAAAGTGAAGGCTCCGAAAGAAAAATTCTATATCGATCTGGAAGACGGCGGAAATACCGTGTCCTGCACCATCCCGATTGCACTGAAGAGGTGGAGTGAAGAATATACCGGTGAATTTCCCGTAAAAAATATTTCCCTCGTCGGGTTCGGCGTAGGATTATCCTGGGGCGGAACCGTAATACATATTGACGGCAAATTATGATGAAGGATTTATATTTAATCGGGGCAGGGGGCTTTTCTACGGAAATCCTGCACCTGGTGGAACTTATACAGCAAGAAGACAGACGATGGAACCGGATTTTCTTTATCGATGATAATGAGGAAATCCACCATACCGAAGTTCGCGGCATAAAGGTGCTTGGAGGATTGGATACAGTCCGTAACATTGACCATGATGTGGATGTAGCCATTACCATTAACAATGTAAATACAAGGGATTCAATTGTAAAAGCATTGAAGGAAAATCCGGGTATTCACTTCCCAAACTTATTTTCCCCGTATGCAATCATTGATCATGATTACCTGAAAATCGGGGAAGGGAATATCATTATGCATTACGTTATTCTTTCCACCCATCTTGAAATCGGTGATTTCAATATATTTAACTCATATGCCGGTATCGGCCACGATTGTAAAATCGGAAACCTCAACAGCTTTGGTCCCAGAGTTGCAGTGTCAGGAGCTGTCACGATCGGGGAAATGAATGATTTCGGGGTAAATTCTACCGTACTGCAGAACAAAAGTATCGGAAATCATAACAATATCTGGATGAATACAAGTATTATGAAGAATATAAAAGACCATAATACCTATTTTGGGATTCCTGGTAAAAAGGTAAACCTATGATTAAAAATATCAATTATACCAGTGAAAACATACTCCGTGAAGAGCTGGAGGAAATCTTTCATAAAAGCTGGTTTTTTGTCGGCCTTTCGGAAAAGCTGCAGCAAAAAAACGATTATATCACATACCAGTGTGGTACGGTATCCCTGTTTGTGCAGAATCTTGGCACTGGATTGAAATGCTTTTCCAATATTTGCCTGCACCGCTTTAATACCATTCAAACCGGAAATGAAGGGAACGGCCATATGATCTGTTCGTATCACAACTGGGTGTATGATGAACATGGGAATCCTATGGTAAGATCTGCCTGCCTGAAGGAAGAACTTGCCGCATGCAGCCGCCCGAAACTGGAGCAGTACGAAGTGGAAACCTGCGGGAAATTCGTTTTTGTTAAAATAAATAAGGAAAACCCCGATTCCTTAAAAGATCATTTGGGTTCTTTCTATGATCATCTGGAAAATATTTCGTCATTCCTAGATGGTATTATTAACCAGGAAACCGTTGTTCTTGATCACAAGGCCAACTGGAAGCTTCTGGTAGAAAATGTATTGGAATGCTACCACTGCAGCAGTGTTCATAAAGAAACCCTGGTGCCCATCGGTATCGGAGGTAAAAAGCCTGAAAATCATTTCTGTGAAACCGGCCACGACCGGGTGGATTACCCTATCAGGGCTACGGCTGCCCAGGCGGAGCGCGAAAGCAAGCTTACCTTTCTTACCAAAACCCAGTATCCGCATCAATCTTTACAGCACTGGTATATTTTTCCGAACCTTTTTATTACAAGCACAGCCGGAAACCTGTTTTATATCGGAAGGCTGATGCCCGGTCAACCGGATTTTACCCAGCTTCATGCACAGTTTGTAAAACCGGCTTATACGGAACTTACGAAAAAAGAAGGTATGCTGCTCAATGCTTATGCACAGGCTTCCCTGGATTCATCAACGAAAGTTATTTTTGAAGACCGGGAAATCCTTGAAAATATTCAGAAAAACCTGGAAACCGTCCCGGAACAGGAGCAGATTTTCGGGGAGGAGGAATTCAGGATTGAGGCTTTTCACAGAAATATAAAAAATATTATTAACTATAAATAAAATACAATGGAACAGTTTTTAGAAAACTTTTACGAATTACTGGAAGAGACGGACAGAGAGGCAATTTCTCAGGATACCGTATTTAAAAATCTCGACGAGTGGAACTCAATGACCGCACTGATGCTGATTGCCATGTTTGATGAACAGTATGACGTGAAAATCAACGGAGACAGCATCAACAATGCCACAACGCTTGCCGATCTGTATCAATTAACTCAGAAATAAGATATGGCATTATTCTCTATTGAAAATGTACGTATTGCAGGAGTGGTTTCTGCGGTTCCTTCCCAAATTGTAAACAATCTGGAGAACGGCTTGTTTTCAACAAGAGAAGAAGCAGAGAAATTTATTTCAATCACGGGTATTGCAGAAAAAAGACATGCGGACGAGGGAGTCTGCACCTCAGATTTATGTATAAAGGCTGCTGACGACCTTCTGGAAAAGCTGGACTGGCCAAAGGATGAGATCGATATTCTTATTATGGTAACCCAGACCCCTGACTTTCCGGTACCCAATACCTCCATTATTGTACAAGACAAACTGGGGCTGCCTAAAAGTACAATCTGCTTCGATGTTCCCCTGGGATGCAGCGGCTATGTATACGGATTATCCATACTTTCCCAGTTTCTCCAGAACGGGAATCTGAAAAAAGGACTGCTTCTTGTAGGAGATACCCTGAGCAAACAGTGTTCCCCGCAGGATAAAGCCACTTATCCGCTCTTTGGCGATGCCGGAAGTGCAACAGCCCTGGAATATTCTGCAGGCAGTAAAATGGATTTCAACCTTTGGTCAGACGGCAGCGGGTTCGGGGACATCATTGTGCCCGAAGGAGGATACCGGAAGCCCTTCTCTGAAGAATCCCTGATTCTGAAAGAGGACAAGGACGGAAACAAACGTGCCGGAATCAACACTTATATGAATGGGACCAATGTATTTTCCTTCGGGATAGGAACGGTGACCCAGGAGCTGAAGCTTTTTATTGAACATTTCGGAATTGATAAGGAACAGGTGAAATATTTTTATTTTCACCAGGCTAACCGCTTCATGAACGATATGATCCGGAAAAAAATTAAGCTCAGTCCGGAACAGGTACCGTATTCACTGGACAGGTATGGAAACACGAGTTCAGCCACCATTCCCGTAACCATGACGACCCAGGACAGCGATCTTGAAGACACTGAAGTCATCATGTGCGGTTTCGGCGTAGGGCTCAGCATCGGTATCGTAAGGATGAATATCGGGAAAGGAATAATTAATGATTTAATTGAATATTAATGAACGCGTTTTCACTTGAGAATAAAACAATATTAGTTACCGGAGCAACCTCGGGGATCGGATTCGAAGTCTGCAGGCAGATCTACAAGGCGGGTGGTCATTTTATCGGCCTCGGGAGAAAGACGGACCAGCTGGATGCTTTCATCAGGGAAAATAATATCCAGGGCTCATCTTCAAGATTCCTGGATGTAACCCAGCTGGATACCATTCCGGAGCTGATCGAAACCCTGGACGTTAAATTCGACGGTTTCGTGCATTCCGCAGGCATTGTTGAAAATAATCCCATCCAGTTTTTCAATGAAGAGCTGTATGACAAAATCCGTACGGTGAACCTTGATTCCGCTTTGGTTTTTATTTCCCATCTGCTTAAAAAGAAAAAATTCAGCAAGCCGGCCTCCATCGTTTTTGTAAGTTCCATTTCAGGACTTTACGGGATGAAAGGCAACGGATTGTACGGGATTACAAAGGCAGCACTGGGAATTATGGCTAAAACCTATGCCAATGAGCTTTCTTTTAAAAAAATCAGAGTAAATACTGTTGCTCCGGGAATGGTAAATACACAAATCACTTTGGATGCCGGCAGCTTCTTATCGGAAGAGGTGATCAATGAAGATAAAAAGAAATATCCTTTGGGTTATGGCGAGCCGGAAGATGTGGCTTTACCGATCGTTTTTCTTCTATCGGAGGCGAGCCGGTGGATTACCGGTCAGGACCTCATTCTCGACGGAGGACGAACAGCCATTATATAGCAAAAAAAACCTTACACAAAAGATGTAAGGTTTTTTTATTATTGAGCGGAATGTGCTCCGGAACCCGGTTCACGGTCAGCTACATCATATCGTAATTCAGTACAATCTCATCTGAAACGGGATAAGACTGGCAGACCACAATTTTTCCTTCTTCGATATCAGCACCGGACAGTACTTCATTTTTTGCCATATATACTTCTCCCTTGGTCAGCATGCACAAGCAGGTACTGCAAATGGCATTCTGACAGGAATAGGGGATGTCAAATCCGGCATCGAGGAGCGAATCCAGAAGCAGGACATTCCGGTCTACTGTAATCACCTCTTCTTCACCGTCCAGGATCAGGGTTACCATAGTATGGCCCTGAATTTCAGGTGCCGGTGCGTTCTGTTCCTCCGTTGCCGGTAGAAAGAAAAGCTCATGTAAAATATTTTCTGCAGGAACAGGTAATGCCAGAAGGGTTTCTGTTGTACTTTTGATCAGATCGTCAGGGCCGCAAAGATAAAACGTATCAATTTTCGAAAAATGCCAGGCGTCTTCCTGCAGGGTATCGGCAATAACTTTCTGGTCTATCCTTCCGGAATGCCATCCGGAAATGTTTTCCCGGGTGTAAAAGTAAATGACGGTAAATCTTTCGCTGAACTCACCGGCCAATTGCGAAATTTCCTTATGGAAAATAGTTTCCTCAACACTCCTGTTTCCGTAAAATAAGATGATCCGATCATTGCTTGCCGTCAGGACTGACCGGATCATAGAGAAGACCGGGGTAATTCCGCTCCCCGCTGCCACCGCTGCCAATGTCCTGGAATGGCCACCATCCGGCTGATAGCAGAATTCACCTTCAGGTTCCGAAATCTCCAGGCGGTCGCCTGCTTTCAGGTTTTCCGCCACATGGCTTGAAAAAACTCCGCCGGGAACAGATTTTACGATAATCTGTAGGGCCATGTCGTGTGCAGGTATCGAGGAGATGGAATAGCATCTTCTGATTTCTTTTCCGTTGACGGTACATTTCACAGTAATATACTGCCCTGATATAAAAGCAAAGGATTCTCTCAATGCCGAAGGAATTTCAAACAATAACGAATAAGCTTTGGGGGTTTCTTTAGAAATTTCTTTTATGGTTAAAGAATGGAATTTCTGCATATGAGTGGTCAATAAATAATTCTTGACAAATTTACGAAAATCCTTATGACTTAATTTAAGATGTTTTAAATTTGCAGTATATTGAAGAAGATGAGCTCAAAAATATGGCTTTCCTCACCACATATGGGAGGCAACGAACAAAAATACATCACGGAAGCTTTTGCTGAAAACTGGGTGGCCCCGCTGGGTCCGAATGTAAACGGCTTCGAGGAAGACCTTGAAAAATTCTTGGGAAACGGCACCCACGTGGCGGCCTTATCCGCCGGAACGGCAGCGCTGCACCTGGCATTGGTCCAGTGCGGAGTAGAATATGGTGATGAGGTCATCTGCCAGTCGATGACTTTTTCGGCTTCTGCCAATCCTATCGCTTACTGCGGGGCAACCCCGGTATTTGTAGACAGTGAGCCCGAAACCTGGAACATGTGCCCGGAAAAACTGAGGGAAGCCGTTGAAGACAGAATAAGCAAAGGCAGGAAACCGAAGGCCATTATTGTGGTCCATCTCTATGGAATGCCGGCCAAAATGGAGGAAATTCTTTCCATAGCCAATGAATTTGAAATAGACCTGATTGAAGATGCTGCCGAGGCACTGGGATCAACATACAAAAGCAGGCCCTGCGGAACTTTCGGCCGTTTCGGGATTTTAAGTTTCAACGGGAATAAGATCATTACCACTTCAGGCGGCGGTGCAATGGCCTGCCGCACGCAGGAAGATAAAGACCGGACCGTATTCCTTTCCACCCAGGCGAGAGACCATGCGCCCCATTATCAGCACTCGCAGATCGGGTTCAATTACCGGATGAGCAACATCGTTGCAGGGATCGGAAGAGGACAGATGGAAGTGCTGGGCAGCCGGGTGGAAGCCAGGAGGAATATGCAGAAGTTTTATACCGGTCTTCTCAGAGACATACCTGGAGTAACGGTCTTCTCCGAACCTTCGGCAGATTTCTATTCCAATCACTGGCTTTCGGCAATCATCATTGATCCTGAAATAACAGGCAAAACAAGGGAACAGCTGAGAATGGTTTTCCTGGAAGACGATATTGAGTCCAGACCGCTCTGGAAACCGATGCACCTGCAGCCGGTTTTTGAAAATGCGCCTTTTTACGGAAATGGGATTTCTGAGAAATTATTCAATGATGGTCTCTGCCTTCCTTCAGGATCCAATCTTACGGAAGAGGAGAAAAAGAGAATTGCAGAAGCCGTTAACCGCTTCTTTGAAAAATAAGCCATAAAATGAATCATTACAGGCATTGGAAATTTGTTTTCGACAGCATCCTGGCAATTGTGTTGCTTACCGTACTGTTGCCTCTGATGATTCTATTGCTTATTATTGCAGGTGCCGATACCCGTTCCGGAGGATTATTCTTCCAGAAAAGGGTAGGGCGGTCCGGAAAAACATT
>JAKOOI010000227.1 GCA_022701475.1 Weeksellaceae bacterium | reverse complement strand
TAAGAAGGATTATTTGTAATAAGTATATTTTACATAATCATTTTTCCCGTCATTATTATAGTCGTAATTGTCAGGAACCTGGAATACCAGTTTCGATGCTGTGAGTTCCAGAACTTTCGCAGCAGTGCCGCTGATCACTAATTTCTGTTCTGCCGGGGTATAGGTATAATCTACGGTTGCTGTAGCTTTCTGGCAGGCAGCGTTGATGGAGTTGTAATCATTCATATGGTATTTCCCGTCGGTACGGAATTCATAGGTACTTTGCTTTTTGCAGTCATCAATGGTTTCCTGTCCGAGTGCGGTGGTCTGGTCGGTTCCGGAGATGATGGTTTTGGACTGTACCTTCCAGACCCCGATGAGGGCTGGATTCTGGGGCGTTTCAGGAGTTTCGTCGTTGTTATTGCATGCAGCCAGTGCAAATGCTGAAAGAGCGATTATCAGTTTTCTCATAGGGTAAATTTCGGCGAAGATAATAAAATTCTTTTAGTGGAGACGATGATCTTCAATTGCCGCAGCCATACAGGAATGGATTTTCTGATCTTGCAAGAAGCCCTTTCAGCATTCTGAATGCTGAAAGGGCTGGACAGCAGCTCTGTAAACCTTACCTGAAAGACTTCCGGAATTCCAGTGGCGAGAGGCGGGTTTTACTTTTAAAAAATTTACTGAAAGACTGTGAATGCCCGAATCCCAGCTCATAGGCAATTTCACTGACGGAAAGGGCGGTGGTGGAGAGTTTTTCCTTTGCTTTCTCAATCAGCTTTTCATGGATGTGCTGCTGGGTATTTTTTCCGGTTACTATTTTCAGAACACCGGTAAGGTAACCCGGTGAAAGATTCAGCCGTGCGGCAACCTGCTGTACGGTAGGAAGACCTTCGGTCACCAGTGATTCATTGTTAAAATAATCAGACAGCAATGCCTCCAGGGCATCAAGGATCCTGTGATTGGCAATTTTACGGGTGATGAACTGCCGCTGGTAAAAGCGTTCCGAATAATTCAGCAGGGTTTCGATCTGTGAGATGATGATATTCTGGCTGAAAGTATCGATGGTTGAGCGGTATTCCTGTTCAATGTTCTTAATGATATCCAGCAGGGTATGTTCTTCCTTTTCAGAAAGAAAAAGCGCTTCGTTTACCGAATATCCGAAAAATTCACAGTTCTTCATTTTTCCGGCCAAAGGCGTATTCCAGAGGAAGTCCGGGTGAATGAGCAGGATCCATCCGCTGTGTTTTGCCCACTTCTGCGTATCCGGATCGATGGTGATGCTGAATACCTGTCCCGGAGCCATGAAAAACATCACGCCTTCATCAAAGTCATATTCCTGCTGACCGTATTTTATTTTGGAATTCGAAGTCCGTTTGATGGAAACCGAATAAAAATCCAGGGTCCAGCTAAGCTCTCTGATATCCACATCATGCCTGATGGCACTGTAGTCTACCACACTGATCAGGGGATGCTCCGGCCCCGGAAGTCCGCGGAATTCGTGGAATTCAGTAATGGTTCTGATCCGGACTGGCTGTTTCATAAGGTAGTGTTTGAAAGGTTATGTCCATATGCTTTTCTGAACACGCGCCTATTTACTGATTCAAAGATAGGAAAGAGCCGTGAAATAATAGTTTCCGGCATCTTTTATTCCGGCTGTGCCGGAAGGTTTTTACTGATTAAAATAAGCCCTGGCAAAATCTTCAGCAAAATCCCTGACTTTGATTTTTCCCAGTACCGGTTTATTTTTATAATAATCTTCATACAGCACATGGCCCCGGCGTGCCTTGTTCATCTCTACGACACCACGGGCCGTTTCCGGATTCATACCTGCGGTGACCAGCTGGTCCAGCAGTTCTGCATCGCTGATGGTAATCCACTCCAGATCAGGTTTTCCAATGGCTTTTCCCAGGGTAGCGGCAATTTCATCCGGCGAAATTTCATCTCCTGCAATATAACGGATTTCCCGTCCTGCAAATGGTTTTTCCATTTCTTCAGCAACCACAGAGGCAATATCCAGGGTGGAAACCCAGGGTTCACGCTCGTTACCGCCGTAATTCTGGATAATGGCATTTTTAGATTGGATAGCCGGGATAAAATTGAAAAGATTATAGTAAAACCCTACCGGCCGCATGAATTTGATGGCCACCGTATCCGGAAGGCTGTTCAGGATTTTTTCGGCTTCATAATGGAATTTCAGGATGCCGTTTCCCCGTTCCATATGCGCGCCGATGCTGCTGAGGTGGATGATTTTTCTCACCCCGGACTTTTCAATGGCTTCCCGGTAAGCAGCCGCAATACGCACATTGGCATCAATGAAATCCAGGCGGTGGTCAAAAAATACCTTGTGATTCAGGGCTTCCATGGCATACACGATATCAGCTCCTGCAAAAGTTTCTGCCAGGAAAGCGGCATCTTCCATGGTGCCGATAGCTGGGATTGCTCCCAACGCTTCAATTTCCGAAGCTCTTTCAGGCTTGCTGCTGACTACTGTCACATCATGGTTTTTGCGGATGAGTTCTTCGGCCAGCGGCCTGCTGATGTTCCCTAAGGAACCGGTAACGATAATTTTCATTTTAATTGATTTTTTACAGTCACAAAGTTCAGCATTCCCCAGGCGGCACATGTAGCCCGATCTCTCTATTGTGTAGCCGGAAACTGGTAATCAGAAAAAAGAACGGAAATACCGCTCCCTAAAATGATCTGCCGACTGTCAGATGTAAACACATCCGCATCCCTCTTCCCAGGGTTCGTACAGGCGCTCAGGTTCCACGCACCGGCCGTCTCGCCCTTGATGAGCAACCGCTCCTTACGTGCTGATTTTTTCAGGTTTCCATAAGAATGATTTTTAACTTGATGATAAAGGGCATGCAAATTTATTTTATAATGCACATTATTGGGGTTTAGGTTCATGTGCCGTAAAGCATTTTATTAATTTCATAGCCTGAGCTTTCGCCTTTTCCCGGATATCTTCTACAGTGTAGCCGGCATTCACAGAGGTACCGTGGAAGTACAGCGGTTCTGCATATTTCATCCGGGCATAATAAGCGGTCTGTTCAAGGTTTCTGCAGAACTCATGAACCCGGAAATGGTGTTCTCCCAGAGGCTGATACTCCGTTTCGGGAGCACCTACCGTAAAGCTCGGGATAAAATGCTTTCCCTCCAGCTTGTTGCCCTGCGAGCCGTAAGCAAACTG
The DNA here is from genome assembly GCA_022701475.1 of Weeksellaceae bacterium. Lineage (GTDB taxonomy): Bacteria > Bacteroidota > Bacteroidia > Flavobacteriales > Weeksellaceae > Chryseobacterium. The sequence continues at coordinate 4,864 of JAKOOI010000227.1, read as the reverse complement.
GTATGCAAAAACCACATCAAACCAATGCTTGAGGATGGCCGGCATATTGTACCAGTACAGCGGATACTGGAATATGACCGAATCATGCCGGAGCAGGGCTTCCTGTTCCGCTTTGGTATCGATGCGGTAATCGGGATACAGCTTTGCCAGGTTCCGGATTTCCAGCGGGAGGCCGCTTTTCTCAAGTTCTTCGATGATGGTTTTATTAGCGAGCGATTGTTCGATGTCCGGATGTCCGAGGATAATAAGTGCCATTGTTTTTGCAGTTTTAAATTGATATTATAAAAATGAGAGTTGCAAAATTATCCTGAGTATCATAGATTTGCAATAGCTATCAAAACAGATAGGTGGGAAAAAAATGAAAAAAGAATGCATTGGCAGCCATGTGAAAATGGGGGATAAGAAATATCCCTGCTCCGTAAGCCTGGCCATGGATCTGGTAGGAGGGAAGTGGAAAGCCGTACTCCTTTATCACCTTAAAAGTGGCGGAAAACGGTACAGCGAACTGAGAAAAGAGCTTTTTTCTGTTACGGAAATGACGCTGAGCCTGCAGCTCAGGCAGCTGGAAAAAGACGGGTTGGTTTCCCGGCAGGTTTTCGGTAACAAACCGCCCGTTAAAGTCGTATACTCACTTACGGACTTCGGCAGGACCTGTATTCCGCTCCTGGAAGCCATTACCAGCTGGGGAAACCGGATTGTGGAAGAACAGGGCGAATTTGTGGAATAAGCTGCGGATATGTATTGGCAGGACCTTTACCGCTTGGATAAAACCATGTAAGATCCGCTTCACTTTTAAGTCAGTGACAGATGAAGAATCAGAATTCAACGCAAAATTCTTCCCGGATCTTTTAAAAAATACAGTCTTGTCGTTTATATGAGATTTTAATGTTGTTTAGAATGTGTATGAGCAGCTTGGGCACCTTATTGCAGGTATTCAGATCTAAATCATCACATCGAAACTCATCAGCAGGGCAGTTTCGGCAGAGCCGGCATAACGTTCCGTATTGATTCCCGTGAACCGGAAGCCGCATTTCCGGAAAAACGAGATGGCCGGATAATTGGTATTCTGTGTTTCCACTTCTACCAGCCTGCAGCTGAGGGCCCGGGCTTCCCGGCTGACCGCTCTGATCAGGAGCTTCCCGATGTTCTGCCGTCTGAAAGGTTCGCTGATCAGCAGGTGTTCTATCACGAGACCCGCATTCCGTTCCCGTTTCCGGCAGACTGCCCATCCGATCAGCTCTTCTTCATGGAAAGCGCCGAAAGAATGCCCGTATTTCATAAGCTCATTAAGCCTGGAAATCTCTTCATCATCCATTGTCTGTTCCCGGGTATAAGGCTGATGTTTCTCCCGCAGGCTGAACTCAAAAGCAGCAGCAGTTTCAATCACCGAAACGGCAAAGACGGTATCGGTGCGGTAGCCGGTAGAGCCCCAGTATAAAGCCGGGTTACCGGTTATTTTTTCAAGTTTCCTGATGTCCATGGCTAATAACCTGAAATACGGGAATCGGGATAATTCCTTCTGATGGAATAGAGAATGATCTGTATGAATACCAATACCGGGATAACCGCTACCCGCAACAGGGCATTATCGGAAAACCTTTTCCGGATCACTTCCATGTAACTGATCTTTTCGGTGGTAAATTCCCTGAGCTGGCTGATATCGGTAAAAGCATTTACCCGGGCCACTTCAGAGCTGATTTCCGCTTCGTTCAGGGTAGTTGCCACATTGATGAGATTGATATTGCTCATGAAAAGCCATCCGAACAGCAGGATGGAAACGGACAAAAGGAAAGGTCTGATAAGTTTCATTGACGGTAATTTTCTGATCTTTTCAAATGTAGTGAAATCCGGTTAAATTTTTACCATTGAATCGCATTGCCCTGCAGGTTTCAGGCAGACCGGTTTCAAAAAGCTGGAATTTCAGAGGTTGGGCAGTTGACTTTGGCTCAGAAAGACTTAGCGAAAATTAATTAAAATTTCACACATCAAAAATTTTAAAACCCGTAAATTTGTTCCCAATAAAATTTTACAGGATGTTTAGGAAAATTCCGGTAGTGGCGGCTGCATTTTTATCCGTTGTTACCATCAATGCGCAGAAGAATAAGAATACCATGTTGGAAAGACCGAAGCTGGTGGTAGGGCTTGTAGTGGACCAGATGAGGTGGGACTACCTGTACCGGTATTACAACAAATACGGGAACGACGGTTTCAAAAGACTGCTGAATACCGGCTATTCATTAAATAATGTACACATCCCTTACGTTCCCACCGTTACGGCCTTGGGTCATACGTGTATCTATACAGGATCTGTTCCGGCCATCCATGGGATTGCAGGGAATGACTGGACCGATAAGGAAACCGGAAAAAATGTTTACTGTACCACTGATGAAAGCGTACAGCCTGTAGGCACCACCAATGCAAAGGTGGGAAGCCACTCTCCGAAGAACCTGTGGTCCACCACCGTTACCGACGAACTGAGGCTGGCTACTAATTTCCAGGGAAAGGTAGTCGGGATTTCCCTGAAAGACCGGGCATCCATCCTGCCGGCAGGCCACACCCCGAACGGAGCTTTCTGGTTTGATGATTCCACCGGGAACTTCATTACCAGCACCTGGTATATGAACGACCTTCCGCAGTGGATCAAAACCTTTAATGCACGGAACCTCCCGGACCAGCTGGTGGCCAACGGATGGAATACGCTTCTGCCGATTGAACAGTATACGGAAAGTTCTCCGGACAATTCTGCCTGGGAGGGATTGCTGGGAAGCGCAAAAACCCCTACTTTCCCGTATACCAACCTGGCAGCGGATTATCAGAGCAGAAAAGACAATATCCGTTACACGCCTTTCGGAAATACCCTTACCTTACAACTGGCAGAAGCTGCTGTTGAAGGAGAAAAAATGGGAAGTGACGATATCGTGGACATGCTGGCCATCAACCTGGCTTCCACCGATTACGCCGGGCATAAATTCGGTCCGAACTCCATTGAGGTGGAAGATGTCTACCTTAGGCTTGATCAGGATTTAGCTAAATTTTTTAACTACCTGGATACCAAAGTAGGAAAAGGCAAATATACCGTATTCCTCTCTGCCGATCACGGTGGTGCCCATTCCATAGGCTTTTTAAAGGAGCATAAAATTACTTCCGGGTTTTTCGGGGACGGAATGGAAAAGAACATGAACCTGAAGCTGAAAGAGAAATTCGGAGTGGACGGACTGATCAATGCGATTGACAATTACCAGATTTATTTTGACAGAAAAGTATTGAAAGACAATACACTGGACCTGGAAACCGTAAAGGATTTCACGGTTCATGAAATTGAAAACGATCCGGATGACCTGTATGCCGTTTCCGTAACCAAAGTACAGGAAGCAACAATCCCGGAACCGATCAAACAGAGAATCATCAACGGGATCAACAGGCAGAGAAGCGGTGATATACAGCTGATTTCCCACGATTCCATGCTTCCGCCTTATGCAAAGACAGGGACTACCCACAGTGTATGGAATTCGTACGACGCCCATATTCCGCTGATATTTATGGGATGGGGAATAAAACATGGGGAAAGCGATAAGCCTTACTTTATGACCGATATTGCCCCAACGGTTTCATCACTCCTGAAAATACAGTTTCCCAGCGGAAATATCGGGAATCCGATCAGTGAGGTAACCTCAAAATAAAAACTGGCGGAAAAGCCGGAAAATTCCCTGACAATCCGTTTGACAGGGAATTTTTATGGATAAAACAGCATCTGAAGACAAAAACGGATAGCCGGGAACAGGCCGTTAGCCTATACAACAGCATTCTGATGTTTCCCGGTCCCGGTTTACATGTTTTAAATAAATATTTTTGTACCGTCAATCTTCAGCATATTCTGTTTCTCCATCTTTTTAATGGCCCGGATAACGGTTTCTATGCGCATTCCGGTGAGCGAGGCCAGCTGTTGCCGCGTATACGGAATATGATAAGAGAATTTCTCCTGAGACCCGAAATGGCTTTTCACATGATTCATGATCAGGTGAAGCTTGGTAAGCGGATCTTTAAAAGAGAACGGCGCAGCTATAATGTACCGGTAGTGCATGCGGTCTGCGGTATAAGAGTACATTTTAAAAAAAAGTTCGGGCTGTTCCTTCAGCATCTCCATCAGCTTGTTCTTGTCCAGTTTTATAATCTCACAGTCCGTAAGAGCTATCGCATTTACCGCATATTTTTGGTCATGAAAAAGATACGTTTCTGCTAAACAATGACCGTCGAAAGGCATTCCATGGATAAACTCCTTGCCATCTTCCAGAAAGCTGCTTAATTTTACGGTTCCGGATTTTATCTGTAAATAGTACTTCGGCGTACTGTCTTCTGCAAAGATATAGTCCCCGGAATTATAATTGTGCAGCTCAGCGCCATGAGAAAACAGGAGGTTTTCACAAATGATCATAATTTAACAGGTATTAAGTTGAGATAAAATTAACAATTAAAGAGGGTTGTTAAAAATTAATTAATACCACATGGATGCCCTACAGGGGCCGTATTGGTACAACTGATGGGTTGTTAGCCGCTTTTATCTCATATCCTGTCCATTATCATTATGGTAACGGCAGGTGTTATTCAATGCATACCTTTAAGTTCCAAAGGAAAAACCGCAGCATATGCTACGGTTTCAGAGGTAAAGATATTATTCTTCATCTTCGTCATCCTCATACTGTTCCAGGAAATAGCTAAATGAAAAATCTTCCGTTTCACCTTCCGCATCTTCCAGGGTGGTAAGCAGATCTTCAAAAATTTCGAGCTGATCCACGGTCATGTTTACGAATTCAAGGTGAAGCGGCATTTCAAGATGCCCTGTGATAACGTCGGACAGGGCATCGAG
>JAKOOI010000215.1 GCA_022701475.1 Weeksellaceae bacterium | reverse complement strand
TTCGTTCAGATGCTGATAGTTTCCGCCGAGTGAAAAAGGAAAGATACTAAAGGAATAGGACGTTTCATCCGGCATATCCACGCTTTCCAGCAAGAGGACGGAGGACAGGGCCTGCCCGTACAATGCGGAATATCCGCCGCTGGAAAATACGCTTCCCTTGAAAATGGAGGTATTGAAGCGCTCCCTTCCTGCCAGTCCCGGGACTGAGCTGCTGAAGTAGTTATTGACCAGGTTTCCATCGATGTAAAACTTGGTTTCAGCCCCTGTGCCGCCTCTAACGAAAAGTCCTTCGCTGTCCCCGGCATTCTGTACACCCGGCAGGAACTTATACCCTGTTGTTGTCTGTCCCTGGGAGCCTGCCGTAGTATAGATGTCCATTGGTGTCAGGGCTGCTGTTACCCGTTTCTTGTCGCTGGCTTCAATGGATCCTACGGAAATAACGACCGCATCAATTTCGCTCACCTGCTCTTTCAGCTTAGCATTAATCACCAGATTCTGATCTCCGGCAGGAATGTTTTTTTCAGCTGTTGTGTATTTCGGATGGGTAAAGACAAGGGTATGATCTCCTTTTTCCGAAGTTTCGAAAGAGAAATGTCCGTCTGTATCCGTGGTCGCCCCGTCATAGGTATCTTTAAGGGTTACATTTACCGCTCCTATTCCTTTGTTTTTATAGGTTACTGTCCCGGAGATCTTAATCTGTGCAGAGCTTAGGGTTACCAATAAAAATGAGGCAAGAAAGAGTAATTTTGTTGTCATAGCTGTTTTTATTACGGTTCAAAAGTAGCCTGAAATTCCGGGGATGCTTAATTTTTGTCACCGAACCGTAGATTTTGGATTCCGAACCGTAGATTCTGAGCTATTTTGCCCAATTCAGATAAAGATTCATAAGGCAGACTGCCTTTCAGGGATAGGTAACCACTCTTATCATCCCTGCTGAAGAAGGCATATCAAAACCGGTGATGAATCCGGGGTCCGGTAGTTTTTTAAAGTGAAAAAAGTAAATAATAAAATGGCTTCTTCAGAAATAAAGAAGCCAGGGGCAGATTTCATGGATAACTGAATGATATTCTTAAGGAATATGCCGGAAATCCTGACCGTTTTAATTGACCGGGATGCAGAAATCAACCTTCATTCTGCCTTCGGGATGTTCTTTGAAATTGGTGTGATAGATCTCAAAAGGAAAGGCTTTACGCATGGCATATCCGTTCTCATTCATCCAGATGAACAGCGATACCCAGCACTGTTCAAAATCGTCCAGCGTCACTTCCCCGCTCCCCACAATATATTTACCGGCCTCAAGGGTTTCCGGAAAAACTTCGCCTTCCTGCTTTTCCAGCTGCTCTCTCAAAAGCATACAGGCATGGATCCTCACTTTATCAGGTGGGGTTACTTTAAAGCTGTCGTGATAGACAGAGATCATTTTTAAGTGATCGTCAGGAAACAGGGCTTTTTCTTTTGCCCAGCCGATCAGGGTATCATAAGAGGTTTCCACATTGGCGGTTCCCAGGCTCATCACGGCGGCCAGGTGCATCTCAGGAAGTTCGGTAACTTTAATGTTCAGATTCATATCGGTCCGGTTTAAAAGATTTTCAATATGGCAAAGGTAATCGCTGAAAACCGTGCTGACTTGTCCGTTCTTGCTCTGTTCCTGAATGATCCGGTGAAAGCTTTCAGGAACCGATTTCCTGAATCCCGATGGTGAGATGCCATAGTAGTTTTTAAAGGTTTTGCAGAAGGCTGAATGGCCGGAAAAACCGGACTGTAGATAAATATCTTTAATACTGAACTGTTTCCGCAGGGCAAGATAGAAAGCACTTTTCTCAAGTCTTCTCCGGATGATATACTGCTGTAGCGTTTCGCCGGTCATCAGCCGGAAAATCCTGTGGAAATGAAACGGTGAATATGCTGCCGCTTCCGAAACCTGCTCCAGGGAAAGTTCTTCATCCAAATGATCATCAACATACCGGATCGCTTTTACAATTCTCTTTTTATATTCTTCCAAAATGGTCTTTTCTGCAAAAATATCAGGATTTTCGGGAAAATACTTGTCTTTTATTGCGGATGGTGAAAAACCGCTGCCCTGATGAAAACTTTCCGGAAAATCTTTATAGCTCTCTGAACATTTCTTACACCTTCTTTTTGAACTGTCAAAATTTCTTTGACAGTTGAATCCTTAATGAGTTCTTTTTCTTTATAAATATTATTAAGATAATAGGTGATATTTTGTTTTGTAATTTGTAAGATTTCAGCTATTGAACTTTATGATATCTCGATTGTTTCATCGTTTTGATCTATGATCATCTGACCTTTATTTTACCTTCCTGTAAATGACAGCATATAAATTCTGATAAATTTTTAATTTGTTTTCTATCTATAATTCTGCTATTTCGTGCTTTATGATGATTCAGATGTAAAAATTTCTGGATAAAACCGGATCATTATCAAACATAAAAAAACCCGCTGCTGTATTAAGCAACGGGTTTTTTATATATTAAGGCTGATTACGCCTTTGTACTCATGTCCGCAATGATATTCATCGCTTCCTGCAGATAAGTGTCTTTTCTGAGGTTCTTGATCCACATTTCAGACTTTTTCTTGAATGCTTCATCTTTCTTCTCTCTTTCGATCTCAGCCGGATACATCATGAATTTCAGTCCGTTGTCAAACTTCGTCAGTACCTTGAATCTCTCGATCTGGGCTTTTCTCTGTTTCATGACCTCATTGAACTTAGTCATGTTCAGGGTAATGGTTTCCTCCTTATCCAGTTTTTCTCTCCACTGGGCAGATTCCAGCAACAGCTGATAATTGCTGTTTTTTGCCATACGGGAAGAACTCTTGGCTTCCAGGGCTTTGATATTGAAATAATTCAGCGGCTGGAATTTGGTAGCCGGGATCTTGTCCCATGCCAGGGCATAGTCATCATACCTTTCGCCGATTTCAGCATAGGTAAAGAAATCCTTCATCTGGATATCGGAAACAATCCCTTTTCTCTGGGTAGATTCCCCGGTAATTCTGTAGAACTTCTGGATGGTCAGTTTCAGGGATCCGAAATCATCTTCCGTATTCAGGAACCTGTTCAGATCCACAAAAGTCTGTACCGTACCTTTCCCGAAAGACTGCGGCGAACCGATAATCATGGCTCTTCCGTAATCCTGCATTACACCTGCAAGAATTTCCGATGCCGAGGCGGACAATTCATTCTGCATGATCACCAGCGGGCCTGTCCACACCGGTGTTTCATTTTTATTTTTTAACGTCTGGATCTTCCCGTTTCCGTCCTTTACCTGAACGTATGGACCGGCCTGCATAAACAGTCCCATGATATCCCCTACTTCAGTCAGCGATCCTCCGCCGTTATTCCTCAGGTCCAGTACGATCCCTTCGATATTCTGGCCTTTCAGTTTGATGATCTCATTTTTGATATCGTCCGAAGCGTTTCTGCCGTTCGGGTTTTCAAAATCGGCATTGAAGCTTGGCAGGTTGATGAATCCGTATTTTTTGCCATTCGGGGAATTGACTACGATACTGCGTGCAAAGGTATCTTCAATGGCTACTTCTTCACGGATCATGGTTACGTCCTTAATGGTTCCGTCTTTTTTCTGAACCGTCAGGGTAACCGGAGTTCCTTTTTCACCTCTGATCAGCCTTACTGCTTCATCAGAAAGCATTCCCACTACATTGACGGCATCTTCTTTCGGTTTGGATTTTACTTTCAGGATCTTATCGCCTTCAGAAAGCTGCTTCGATTTCCATGCAGGAGCTCCTATTGTTAAAGCACCCAGATAAAGATTCCCTTTTTTCTCCTGGATGATCGCTCCGATCCCGATCACCTTTCCGGTAAAATTGGTATCGAAATCCTCTTTATCCTTTGGTGAATAATAGTTCGTATGCGGATCAAAAACTTCCGTATACGCATTCATATACACTGTAAACCAGTCCATTTTCTTTCTTTTTTTGAACCTTGTAAAAGTTTCTTTGACAAGATCCTTTACCTCATCCGTTGCTTTTTTCAGCTTCTGGTCCGGAGCAAGCGGCTGGTATTTGATGGTGTCTTTCAGATTGTATTTCTGAACAGAGTCTTTTTTCTCCTTCTGGGCTTCTTCCTTGCTGTTCATCGATTCGATTTCCTGAAGGATATTGTACTTGATGAATTTTTTCCATTCATTATACTGCTCCTGCTTATTGGCCGGAACTTTTTTTGCTTTCGGCTCCAGGATCAGGGTTTCATCTTCTTCAAGGTTGATCGGCTTGCTGAAAATATCCTGCGTGATTTTATCAATCTCGTCTACCCGCTGGTACAGCCTGTCAATGGTGAGCTTATAGAAGGTAAGGTCTCCCTGGCTGATATAATCGTCCAGCTTGGTTTCATGCTTTCCGAATTCGTCCATATCCGACTGTACGAAATATCTTTTACCCGGATCCACCAGCTCAAAATAATGCTTGTAAACATCCTTTGAATAGGCATCGTTGATCGGCTTCGGGCTGTAATGCAAATAAGAAAGTGTATTTTTGACGCTCACCATTATCGTCTGCATCTTTTCGTCATCATTTTTTGGCGAGTTGAAACAAAACATGAGGCTTGTTAATGGAATGAGGAGTAAAAATTTATTCAATTTAAAATTTTTCCACATAAATCTGTACTGTATTTTTATTAATTTTAAAAAAGTATGTAATAAGTAGTCACTTTTTTTGTATCGTTACAAACTATCAAATTTAATACCTTATTTACAAATATCAATTACTTTTAAGACATTTTATCAGAATGATGATTTTAATCAATTCTCACTGTTAAAATCAACGGTAAGAAGAAGAAATGATAAAATTAAAAAGCTATGGCTGAAGTTTTTTTGTTCTATACTTCAGATAATAAATATGGATATAAGCCGGTAAAAATACCAGCAGAATGTTCCCCGTCATGATTGATGAATACTTTACTCCGCTGAAGGATGTAAAAGTAAAGACAACGCATGTAGCTATGGCAGGGAAAAAGAAAAAATATTCTTTCCGGCTTCCCGCTTTTATCAGAAGATACAACAGGCAGATCAGGCCGAATATTCCATAGGCTACCCAATTCACAAAGTAAATCAGTGCGTCTTCCTTGTGAGTATAAGCGGGAGGTGGTGAAAAGAATTCAATATCAATCAGAAAGCAGATGGCTGCAAATCCCAGCAAAAAACTGATTACCATTTTATTCACAGTATGGGTCTTTACAAAGAACGGTACCAGCAATAATACCAAAATACCGGTAACATATAAAAATATTCTCATGGAAATAATCTCAATTAGCTTGCTGCAAAAATGAAAAAAAAATAATAAAACGTTCAGATAATATTTAAATGCAAAGGTTTTTAAAGAAAAGCTTTTATAGTATATTTGTTAAAATTAAATACCTCTATGGAAAGACCCCTTATTCTGGTAACAAATGACGACGGAATTACAGCACCCGGTATCAGAAATCTTGTCAGTTTTATGAACGAAATCGGAGAAGTAGTGGTGGTAGCGCCCAATTCCCCACAGAGCGGAAAAGGTCATGCCATTACCATTAATTCTACTTTAAGCTACGAAGAAGTACAGCTGGAAGGTCCGCAAACCGATTTTTCCTGCAGCGGGACACCGGTAGACTGCGTGAAGATGGCCCTCGATAAAATATTGCCGAGAAGGCCGGATATCGTGGTTTCCGGGATCAATCACGGAGCAAACTCATCCATTAACGTTATTTATTCCGGGACGATGTCGGCTGCCGTAGAGGCAGGCGTGGAAAACCTTCCGGCCATTGGTTTTTCCCTGCTGGATTTCAGCTGGGAAGCCGATTTCACCCAGGCCAAGGAGCATATACAGAATATCGTCCGGAGAACATTAGAGCAGCCGATGCCGAAAGGAATTGTTCTAAACGTTAATATCCCGAAGCTTGCAAAAGAAGCGATCAAAGGCGTGAAGGTCTGTAAACAGGCTAAGGCCAAATGGGAAGAAAGCTTTGATGAACGGGTGAACCCGCACGGTAAAAAGTATTACTGGCTGACCGGTTATTTCAATAACATGGATGAATCTCCGGATGCCGATGAAACGGCCCTTGCCAATGGCTATATCTCTATTGTCCCGGTAAAATTCGACCTTACGGCATACGAATACATGCAGACCCTTGAGGAAGTAATGAAATTTGATTAATCAAACGAATAAGGCGTAATTTTTACGCCTTAATTTTTCCCCACAGATGCAAGGATGATTATGTTTAAAAATTTTGGCTAAAGCCAGTTTTCGTTGTGTTTCATTTTTAAACGGGTTAAAACCCGTTTCTATTGAT
>JAKOOI010000179.1 GCA_022701475.1 Weeksellaceae bacterium | reverse complement strand
TTAATGACCACCGCTTTTTGTAATTTTATCCAGATCGATTCCCTGGGATTTCAGGATTCCGCTTACCCTTATGGCATAGAAGGCAAGATAGGCAAAACAGATCACTCCTACAATGTAGCTGAACTGGATATTGGTATGATCGGCTACATAGCCCTGAAGAAGGCTTACGATCCCACCGCCCATAATCATCATGATCAGCAGTCCGGAGCCCTGGTTGGTATGCTTGCCAAGTCCGTTAATAGCTAAAGCAAAGATACACGGCCATAACGTGGAGCAGAATAATCCTACGCTGGTAAAGGCGTATACGGAAACCATTCCTTCGGTGAACATCCCGATCAGCAGCGCCAGGATACCGGCCGCTGAGAAAATCAGCAGCATTCTGGCAGGGTTTCCTTTACTCATAATGTCGCAGATGATCATCGCTATAATGATAAGTCCGTAGACATAGAAATGGGAAAGGTCATGTTTGGCAATGGCGTTTACCAGTAAGAATACACCGAAGGCCAGATAAGGAGCCAGGAACCGGAGGATTTTCTTGGTTCCGGCGCTTACGTCAAAAGCTTCTACGGCACCGGTCCATCGGCCGATCATCAGGGAAGCCCAATACAGGGAAATATAAGGAGCTACGTCTTTGGTGGCAAAGCCCAGGTTCTTTTCCATATAAGCCGGCAGGTTACTTGCCGTGGATACTTCCACGCCTACGTACACAAAGATAGCGATCATTCCCATGATCAGCTGTGGATACTGCAGGGCTGATTTTCTGTGTTCCCCTTTTATGGTATCATCCGTATTTTCAGTATTTGTAGGGGTAATGGCAGGAAGCGATGAAAACTTCAGCATGATGGCTACCAGGACAAATGCTACCCCGAGAATAAGGTAAGGTACTTTTACGCTTTCAACGCTTACATCCTCTGTGGCGGCGGCTGCCGATCCGAAGATTGCGAATGAAACGATCAGCGGGCCGATGGTGGTTCCGAGGTTATTGATCCCGCCTGCCATCGTCAGTCGCTGGGATCCGGTTTCGGAAGGTCCTACTTCAATAGCCAACGGGTTGGCCACAATCTGCTGCAGTGAAAACCCGAGCCCTACTATGAACAATCCGGAAATCATAAGCGGGAAAGATTGCAGGTTCGCTGCCGGATAGAAGAGCAGGGTGCCTGCTGCTGAAATGAGAAGCCCTACAATCAGTCCGTTCTTATAGCCGATCTTATTCACAAGATCCTGTCTGATTCCTTTCGAAATGGCCATATAAATCAATGATCCTACCGTATAGGCTACATAGAAGCAGATCTGCACCAGCATACTTTCGGTTTGGGATAAATCAAAGGCTTTCTTAAAAACCGGGATCAGGATGTCATTACTTGCCGCTATAAATCCCCAGAAGAAAAAGACAGTCACCAACGGGATAAATTGTCCCCAGTTGGTTTGTTTAGAATAGTTGGACATATTTGTTGAAAATTTGTGAACAAATATAGATTAATTCTTTTAATTATTATATTTCAGCAAAGTATTTTTTATGGTCTCAAAAGAGGACAGTTTCAGCTCCTTTGCTGGTTGTGAAGGCATTACGATTCCGTTGAAAAAGACCTTTACCTTTCCGGGATAGCCCTCCGAACTTTTGAACGGGAACATTTCCTTCAATCCGATAAAAGTATATACCACGATAGGCGAATTATGCTTTGAAGACAGGATAAAGGCCCCGTCTTTAAACTCATCCAGTATAACGGAAGTATCATCCGGCACGCCGCCTTCCGGGAAGATCACAATGCTGTTGCCTTCCTCCATCTTTTCAGCGCATCTGCGGTAGACGTCGGCCCTGCTCCGGGCGCTCTTGCGGTCCACCATTACACAGATCCTTTTATAAATGGTTCCGAAAATAGGGATTTTCACCAGTTCTTTTTTTCCGACAAAGCAGATAGGGTGGTCTTTGCACAGGATGCACATCAGCATAATATCCATAATGGAAGTATGGTTGGAAATAAAAACATACTGCTGGTTTTTATCAAGTTCCTGTCCGGAGAGTTTGGTCATTTCATACCGCAATCCCATCCCGTAGAACATGCAGCAGCTCCAGTACCTGATGAACCGGTAAGCATGGCGGTAATGTTTTTTACTGTAGGAAAGGATATAGACCGGAATCCCGAAAAGAATCGTGAAGACGAACGCAATCAGGAAAAGCCAGATCCTCCAGAGGTAGTTTAAGATTTTTGTCACGACTTATCCGTTAAAGATTACTTTTTTCTTGATGGAATAGTTCAGGATGGAGACCAGCAGGATGGCCGCAATCTTACTGATGATTTCAGGACTGAGTGTGTAGATAACCAGATTGATGTTATCCTTAAATATAGAGCTGTAAAAAATCTGGAAGAAACCAAGGCTCAACAAAGTGGAAATAAACGAGACCAGCATAAAGTAGGCAAATTCCTTTCTTTTGGAATGCTTGCCCCGTTCGAAAACGAACCAGATGCTCAGGAAATAATTGCTGATGATGCCGCAGCTGGTAGAGAATATGTTGCTCAGCGGATAATGGATGCCGTGAAAATTCGTCTCGCGAGGGAAAAATTGGGGAATGGAAGTACTGAAGAACTTAAAACTCCCGATTTCCACGACAGCACTCAGCCCTCCGGCGATAATAAAAAACAGCACCTGTTTCTGGCGCAATAGCAAATCTCTCATTCGATGGGATATAATGTGCAAATGTATAACTATATGTTAAACCCTGAAAAAAGATGTTAAATATTTTTTTAGCAGGAAAATAATTTCTAAATTTAATTTTCACAACGAAGCCACCTGTACCTGATAATAGGATCATTGTCAATTATTTAGATTGATGGTTTTTTTATCTTGTAATATATCACTGAAGGTTTATAACCTGATCTTTCCACATTCAACTTTTAATATCATTTGTATGAAACGTCAAAACAGATACAGGAAATTCCAGCTCCAGCAGGAAAATATCGAAGCCCTTGAAAGAGAAAATTCGCGTTTTAAGCGGGTCTATTCGGAGTACGAAAATATGTCCGATGAATTATGGAATCTCGAAAGTTCACCTACCCAACCGGTGCCGGATGACTTTATCGATGCCATGATCCTGCAGACATCTTATCTCGAAGAAGAGATCGAAGACTCGCTGGTACGGTTCAGCCATGGAAGGACTGAAGTGAATTCGTAAACTGTATTTTAATTACTTAATACCATTTCAGCTTACATTTTATAACAAAGACAATCCATCAGTCAGATCATAAATTCCTTTCAGGTATTGAGAGGAATTTTATGTGATGAGCCGTAAATACAGCCGGCAGCGCCTCTTGTATTCAATCTTCCGATGTTCTGAAATAACACATATGTCATGTCCATAATGGATCATCTTATAAGATAAATTCATAATTTAGCACCCTTAAACTAAAATGGAAAATATGGTTGCTATTGTTGACAGTGGTTCGACAAAATCAGACTGGGTCATTCTGGACGATTTTAAAAAGGTATTCCTGAAAACGGAAACCATCGGTTTTAACCCGAATTTCATCAGCAGGGAACTCATCGTTCCTGAAATTGAGAGCAACACGAGCTTGACCACCGTTAAAAATTCCATTAAGAAAATCTACTTTTACGGTTCAGGATGCGGGGTACAGCAGAACTGTGATACCATTATCCATGAGCTGAGCCGGGTATTCACCCATGCGGAGATCATCGTAAAAGAAGACCTGACCGCTGCAGCCTATGCAGCCTACAGGGGAACACCTGCTATTGTCTGTATTCTGGGGACCGGTTCCAATTCATGCTATTTCGATGGTGAAAATATAAAGATCCAGCTGCCTTCCCTGGGATTTCTTGTAGGGGATGAAGGGAGCGGAAGTGCCATCGGAAAGCAGCTGGTAAGGAGATTCTTTATGCAGAAGCTTCCGCAGGATTTATCATCGGCTTTTGAAGAAACGTATAACCTGACGGTGGATGAAGCCCTGAAAAACATGTATCATACCACAAGACCGAATGCCTATCTGGCAGATTTTAATAAATTTGTGGTGGAAAGGAGAGACCATCCGTATCTTCAGAAAATGGTTTTTGATGAAATGCTGACTTTTTTCGATTACCAGGTGCTTCCTTATAAAGAAGCGGCTTCGGCTGAAATTAATTTCATCGGTTCCATTGCCTATTATTATGAAGATATTCTCCGTGCCGCTGCGGCTGAGCTTCAGCTGAACGTAGGGCAGATTGTCCAGAAACCGATTGAAAGCCTGGTCAGCTACCATATCCGATATATTCTTTAAATTTAATAAAACAACTTTCTATATGTCAAGCAAAACCCAACGCGACGAAAAGAACTTTAACCAGGCCGCATTAGATTACCATAAAAACGAACCCAAAGGAAAAATTGAAGTGATTCCTTCAAAGCCGCATTCATCCCAGCGGGATCTGTCACTCGCGTATTCACCGGGGGTGGCTGTTCCGTGTATGGAGATTCATCATCATCCGGAAACGGTATATGATTATACCGGAAAGGGAAACCTGGTGGCCGTTATTTCAAACGGTACGGCTGTGCTGGGACTTGGAGACATCGGCGCCGAAGCCTCAAAGCCCGTAATGGAAGGAAAAGGACTGCTGTTCAAGATTTTTGCCGATATCAACGTATTCGATATCGAAATCAATGAAAAGGATCCTGATAAATTCATCGATATTGTAAAAGGGATCGCCCCGACATTCGGGGGAATCAATCTGGAAGATATCAAGGCTCCCGAAGCATTCTATATTGAACAGCGGTTAAAGGAAGAGCTTGATATCCCATTGATGCACGACGATCAGCACGGGACGGCCATTATCTCTGCTGCTGCACTTCTCAATTCACTGCAGATTGCCAATAAGAAGATTGAAGAAGTGAAAATGGTGGTGAACGGTGCCGGAGCGGCAGCCATTGCCTGTACCAACCTCTATATTTCTTTAGGCCTGAAGAGGGAAAATGTACTGATGTGCGACAGTAAGGGTGTCATTAATCATAAAAGGGAAAACCTCACTCCTGAAAAACTGGATTTTATTGCCCGGACCGATATCGAAACCCTGGAAGATGCTGTAAAGGGATCGGATGTTTTTGTAGGATTATCCAAAGGAAATGTAATGACTGCCGAAATGCTCTTGAGCATGAATGAAAACCCGATTGTTTTCGCTCTCGCCAATCCGGATCCGGAAATTGCTTATGACCTGGCCATTGAAACGCGCAGGGATGTCATCATGGCTACCGGAAGAAGCGATTACCCTAACCAGGTAAACAATGTTCTCGGCTTCCCGTATATTTTCCGCGGTGCCCTGGATGTACAGGCCAGAGGAATCAATGAAGCCATGAAGCTGGCTGCCGTAAAAGCCATTGCCGATCTCGCCAAGGAACCGGTGCCGGAAGCAGTGATCCTGGCATACAATATCCAGAACCTGCAGTTCGGCAGGGAATATTTTATTCCTAAGCCATTTGATAACCGGTTGATCACCAAAGTATCAAGCGCGGTAGCCAAAGCAGCTGTGGAAAGCGGAGTGGCCAGAAAGACCATCACCGATTTCGAAGAATACGAAAACCAGCTGCTCGACAGGATGGGAAGGGATGAAAAACTGGTAAGGATGATGCAGAACCGGGCCAAAGCCAATCCGAAACGGATTACTTTAGGAAATGCCGAAGAATACAATGTCCTCAAAGCCGCCCAGATCCTCTATGAAGAAGGAATTGCCTTCCCGAGCCTTTTGGGAAATAAAAAATACGTGAAGGAGCAGATGGAACGTTTCGGTATCGAACTGGATGTTCCGATCATCGACCCGAGTGACGACGACCAGAAGGAAAACAGGAAAAGATACCGCGAGACTTTGTGGAAACTCCGCCAGAGAAAAGGCATGAACGAGTATAAGGCCAAAAGATTTGTCCGCCAGCGGGATTATTTCGGACCGCTGATGCTGAAGCACGGCGATACGGACGGACTGATCGTGGGCTTCTCCAAAAATTATGCATCCGTACTGAGGCCTGTGCTCGAAATCATTGAAAAAGATAAAGGGGTGGACAAGGTAGCGGCGATGATGATGATCCTTTCCGAAAAGAAACCGATTTTCTTCGCCGATACTTCCATCAACCAGAACCCTACTGCAGAAGACCTGGTGAATATTGCAAAAATGGCCGAGTTCACCGTGAAATCCTTTGCCATCGAGCCGAGGATTGCCATGCTGGGCTTTGAAAATTTTGCCGGCATCTCCGAAACGTCCAAGAAAGTGGCCAAAGCAGTAAGCATTCTTCATGAAAAATACCCGAAGATGATCGTGGACGGGGAAATCCAGCCGGATTTTGCCATGAATGCCGACCACCTGAGCGATTATCCGTTCTCCAAACTGGGCACTACACCGGCAAACACCTTTGTATTCCCGAACCTTGAAAGCGCCAACCTTTCCTACAAGATCATCAGGGGAATGAAAACCGCTCCGGTCATCGGACCGATCCTGATGGGGCTGAAGCAGCCGGTACACGTACTGCAGATGCGCTCCAGCGTGGACGAAATCGTCAACCTGGCGACCATCGCCGTACTGGATGCGCAGCGGAGAGAGAAGAAAGAAAAGAAGTAACATTCCTTCCATATAGTGCAAAAGACTCCCGATAAGGAGTCTTTTGTTTTTTAATTCAGCGCATAAAGGCTGATGGAGCTATGCTTCAGGCTTTCTTCTGTACCGTAGCCAGTTTCAGCGCATCCTTAATCATCCTGCCGGGACGGAAAATGGTTTTCAGCCCGGTAATACTGGACGCATTTACCTGTTCTGCCGTGTCCCTGCCTTCGCTGGACCCGCCTGCCTGCACCGTAAAATAATCTCCTACATAGACTATTTTTCCATCGGCCACATCCTGGGCAATTTTGGAAAAAGTACTTTCCAGCACGGCAAGGATGTCGGCTTTGGAAACCGTGGAAACCGTGGAGGCGTACCGGGCAAGGTCATCAAGGGTAGTTTGTCCGTTCCCTACGATATCTGCATAGAATTTTGGCGGATCGTTAGGTGCCTGAGGATTTTTTCTCGAAATAACATTAAATGTAATCGGCATTTTTTTTCATTTTTTTAGGTTATACATTCTGTTTTTATATAACGAATGTATGAAAAAAAATTACATACCTTGCTGGTCAGTAAAAAAAATTTGACTAAAAAAAATCATGCGTATGAACTGACCGGTTTATGCGCATGACTCTGTAAACTGATGCGCATCACCTTAACCGTTTATCCGCATCAGTTTTTAGTAATAGGCAGCCTGTCAGAGAGGTTATTTTTTCAGCAGGGATTCGATAAGCCGGTTCTGCATCTCGATAAGCCGGGTGATCTGCTCCTGGTTTTTCAGTAAACTTTCCACCAGCTCCGGAGACTGCATATTGTAAACAGGATTATACTGATTGACGGTACCGGCACTTGATAAATCACTAAACTGGTTATTTGAAATATTTACCTGAACACCTTCATTCAGCAACTCATTTATATCTACTTCCAATTCTTTGGCAATCTTATTTAGCAGTAAAGAACCGGGAACATTTTTGTCGGACTCTATATTGGATATGGTGGTCTGTGTGGT
>JAKOOI010000159.1 GCA_022701475.1 Weeksellaceae bacterium | reverse complement strand
AGAATCAAAAGTAAGGGTAAATTATACTACCCGGTCTATCTATGTATCACCGGGATGCGGTATCAAAAAAACATATGAAAGCCTGAATGCGGTGCTGGATCCTGCCACCGTGATCCCGGTAAGAAGTGTGGAAAACGGACAAAATTTTATAGAGAATGAAGAAAAAACAACTCTTTTCGTTCTTTTTTAGCCTCGCTGCAGTTCTGGGATTTGCTCAGAATCAGAATAAAGGCAAAGAAACGGAAACTAAAAAATGGAAATATGAGCCTAACTTTATGGTAGGCGTCGATGTCCTCAATACCGGTGTTTCTTTTTTTTCGGACCGTAAGCTCTATCAGGGGTTCGTGTCTTCCAGGATCAAAGGGAATATACACGGTATTATAGAAGCAGGATTTGAATCGAATGTGTACCAGAAGAATGGTTACGATGCAAAAGCTACCGGACCTTTCGTAAAACTGGGGGCTTTCTATATGCTGGCCAAAGATCCTGAAAATGAATTCAACGGTTTCTACGGAGGCGGTAAATTTGCAGGCTCATTCTATACCCAGGAATATATGGCGGTTCCGGTACGGGGATTCGGCGGAAGCAGTTCCTCCGTATCATTTCCGTCTTCCACCCAGTCTTCATACTGGATCGAGGGTACCATCGGAGGAAGGGTTCAGCTTTTTGAATCCGACTTTTTTATCGATGTCAACCTCCAGCCGCGGTATCTGCTTTTCACTACCAAGCAGGACGAAATCCAGCCCATGATCGTACCGGGATTCGGAAGGAGCTCCGGAAAATTCGGGATGGGATTTGCCTGGAGCATTGCCTATAAGTTTTAGAGAAATCTGCGTTTCGGGTTTATTTTTCCCGTTTTATTCTTAAGCAGTTGATATAATCCTTCCAATTCTTTTGGGGGGATTTTTTCATCAAAAGATGACGATTCAAACACCTGCTTTCCTGAAGTAATAATAATGGTGGAAGACAAGGCCTTATCTGAAAATCTACCTGTTGTTGAAGAACTGTAGGATGATATTTCTAACAGATTAATCCGTTTTGCCTGCTCCGCAATATTTTTCCATTCCTCAGCCGGTATTTCCGATTTTATGGTTTCCCCGTTAACATCTGCAGATAAGTCATACGGGCTGAATACAAAAGATCTGCTGATCCCTCTGGATTGCTCTTTTAATTCTATTTTGCTGATATCGTAATTTTTTTGTTGCAAAGCCGATAGATTTTCATTGTTATGAAATAATTTTTGAGAATGACAACTCATATTTAATAAAATAGAGATTGTAATGATGAGTGAGTATGTTTTCATTTTGTTTCTTTTGTATAAAAATATTGATTTTACTAGCATTAATACTAAAAAATGTACCGTAAAATAATATATTTGCAAACGATTTTTAAAGAAATAAATAATGCGAAAAACTACATTTTTGAGAATGGTTTTCCTGCTGTCTTTATTCTGTACTTTGGATCTTAATGCTCAAAGTATTGATAAAGTAGCAAAGAAACTGACAAATGCTGAAAGAGCGGAAGAACGGGCACAGTCTCATGGATATGAAAGATGTTCAAGCGATGAATATGAAGCGTATCTGAAGAACAAGTTTCCTGAGAGAATGTCAAAGGAACAGTTTGAGTCATGGCTGGCTCCGCTTGTAGAAAAAGCGAAGGCCAGTAAATCCCAGAATGGCAATATTATTACCATCCCGGTGGTTGTCCATGTTATCCATTCCGGGCAGAATCTGGGTTCTTATCCGAATATTACAGATGCTCAGGTAGTATCACAGATTACTGTTTTAAATAATGATTACCGCAAAGCGCTGGGAACGCCGGGATACAATACCAATGCGGTAGGTGCCGATATCGAGATCCAGTTTGCTATGGCAAAAGTAGATCCTAACGGTAATCCTACAAATGGTATCGACCGGGTAAATATGTGCAGATCCGGGTGGACAATGGCTGCCATTGACGAGTTCGTGAAACCGGAAACCATCTGGGATACCTCAAAATATTTAAACATGTGGACAGTAGCTTTTGAAGGTGCTGATCAGAATACATTAGGATATGCCCAGTTCCCTTCAAATTCAGGTTTAGGAGGACTGGATGTGAGCGGAGGGCTGGCCACCACAGACGGTGTTGTTGCTGCTGCCGGTACATTCGGAAGCAGTACGTACAATGACGGTACTTTTTTATTATATTCGGGATATGATAAAGGAAGGACAATGACCCATGAAGTAGGACACTGGCTGGGACTCAGGCATATCTGGGGCGATAGCAGTTCTTGTGTAGTAAATGCTACAGACAGCAATAATGACTATTGCCTGGATACTCCGGCGGCTGCAGCTGCAAACTATAACTGTGTAACGATCGATTCCTGTCCGAACGATCCGGGGAATGATATGATTCAGAATTATATGGATTATACTCCTGATGCCTGTATGAATATCTTTACCCTCAATCAGAAGTCAAGGATCAGAGCGGTTATGGATAACTCGCCGAGAAGGATTCAACTTAAGACCTCAGTTGCTGAACAGCCAATCGCATTATTTCCTGTAGATGCAGAGATCAAGATAGAAAAGGGATGTAATAATTTAGCTGCCTGTCCTACAGGTACGGCAGTGCCTACTTTAAAACTGACCGTTTATAACAGAGGGACATCCGCACTGACATCGGCCACGATCTCTTATTCTGTAAACGGGGGAGCTTCACAAGCATACAACTGGACAGGCAACCTGGCTCAGGATAAGTTCAGCACATTCTCTGTTCCGGTAGCAGCTTCTACCCCAACCGGAAGTGTTACCGCTTCTATCGTAACGGCAAACGGAGGTGCTGATCAGAGAGCTACCAATAACACAGCAACAGGTGCTTTTGTAAATCCTGCAAATGATACTGCATTCAATACTTCAACAGTAAGTTTTAAACTGCAGTTGGATTATTATGGTACAGAAACAAAGTGGACGCTTAAAAACAGTGCCGGTGCTACCTTATACAGCGGAGGCCCATATACAGATTCTACGAGCCCAGCTTTGATCAATCAGACATGGACTTTAAACAATAATGATTGCTATGTATTTAATATCACTGATACAGAGGGTGACGGATTAAGTTTTGAATATCCGCCGTTTGGACTTGTACCGGGATCTTATGAATTGAGAACTTCAACGAACCAGCTGATTGCTGGAGGCGGCTTATTCGGGGAAACTGAATCAAGAGCATTCAGTCTAAGCTCGATGCTGTCAACAGGTGAGGTTAAGAAAGATAAATTTGCAGTTTATCCTAATCCCGCAAATGATGTACTGAACATTACAAAGGTATCGGATAAAGCTACTTTTGAAATCCATAATGCAGTCGGGCAGCTAGTAAAAGCCGGATCTATTGATCATAACCAGGTGCATGTCGCTGAATTGGTGAAAGGTACTTATATCATTACAGTAAAAGACAATACGGTTTCTGAGAGCATTAAGTTTATCAAGAGATAGTATAAAGGTCATTTATAAAAAATCAGGCTCCGGATGTTAAACATCCGGAGTTTTTTTCTTTGTATTATAAATTTCTTCATCTTATAAACGGTCCGTCAACAATTGATTCTACAGATAGGATTAAATAATCACTAATACAGGCATATAAAAATGTCTGCTGAAAAGCTTACTATGAATTATGTATAAAATGTCTGATATTGGTTTTTAAAATGAAAATAATCCCAGGTATAGCCTATGATACAGTAAGATTCAGGAATATGAAAATATAAAATAATTTATAAGTTTAAAGTATTATGGATGGGTGAGGTTGAAAAAAATAA
>JAKOOI010000156.1 GCA_022701475.1 Weeksellaceae bacterium | reverse complement strand
TTTAAACGAAACAAAAATTATAAATTCCATATACTGCAAAAAAGCGGAGGTTCACTACAAGGGAAGAGACTGGACGGCATGGTATGCAAGTGAAATACCCTTTCCTTACGGACCTTTTAAATTTAGCGGGCTTCCGGGTTTGATTGTAAAGATCACTGATAAAACCGGTGATTATGATTTTGAATTGGTAAAATCGGTATCAAGCAAAAATCTACAGGGTAAAACAATAGCAATTAATGAAAGCCGCTACAAAAATGCCAGAGAAGTAACAAAAAAAGAATTATCCCGGGCATGGACAAATTTCAGAAATAATGCCCGGTATGAGCTGGAAAATATGGGCACTGTCTTCTCTCAGGATCCGAATAAAAACAAAAAAACAGATGAAAACAAAAAAGCCGGCTATAATCCCATAGAATTAGAAGAATAAAAAATAGATATGATACTGCATGAGCTGCATAAGGAATGAAGCTTTGAATTGAAGTTATAATGGCACAAACGTGACGCACGCGGCAGCAGAGAAGTACAACTTCCGGACGGCAGGTGTATTTCAATAATGCCCGCTGCCATTCGCCGGCGTAATCGTTACGCTTGTGCCGTACTGTTATCAGAAAACACCTGTACAACAATGAACGGAATTCAGAAAAACGTGGACACAAGAATCAGCAGATAGGCAGGCATAAATTTTTCCAAGTTTGCTGTATTTTAGCATGCATCTAACGACAAACCATCCTGTTTATACCTTTCAACGATTACATATTATTTCCAATAGAATGCGAAATACTTTTGTCAGCAGCATTGAGTCCAAACAATTCTATTTGTACTTTCCGGAACTGCGTTTTCTTTCCTGCGGGCTGCGCAGAATCTTTATCTGCTGCATCGGATTGGAAGGTAGCCTGCAAAAGATTGATAGCCGTCTGAAGTGCAGTGCATAAACCTGACGGGTTTTTAAAACCCGTTAGGTTTAGGGGAAATCAAAAACATCCATCTTTCAGGAACCATGATCTGATCCGCCCCACAGATTGTCATTCATCCGTAAATAGTTAAATTTGCTAAAAATCATTAAGATGAAAAAAGCCTTTGAATTCCTTAAAAAACTCGAAAGAAACAACACCCGCGAATGGTTTGCCGCTCACAAAGCGGAATACGATGCGGTGGTACAAGAAAACAAGGCGCTCTTTAATCAGATTTACGCCGAACTTCAGCAGCACGACCGTGTCAACAGCATCCACATTTTCAGGATTTACCGGGATGTCCGGTTTTCAAAAGACCAGACACCGTACAAAACTCATTTCGGAGTCGGCTATTCCCGCCTGAAACCGATGCTGAGAGGAGGCTATTACATTCATCTTGAACCCGGCAACAGCTTCGTGGGCGGCGGATTCTGGGGACCGGACGCCAAAGACCTGCTCCGCATCCGCAAAGAATTTGAAATCAGTACCGCGGAAATAGAAAAGATCACTTCAGACCCCACTTTCGTCAAGTATTTTAAAGAAATAAAAGGCGATGCCGTGAAAACTGCACCCAGAGGTTTCGACAAAAACCATCCCGCCATCGACTTCATCCGGAAAAAGCAGTACGTCGTGATGCGGCCGTTTACCGACCGGGAAGTTCTCTCGGATGATTTCCACAAAGAAGCCGTGCTCACCTTGCTGGCCATGCGCCCTTTCTTCGATTATATGAGCGAAGTGCTGACGACGGATCTGAACGGGCAGCCTTTGATTTAAAATATTAAAGGATACCAGCTTGAAGTTGAATGGCAGATTTCAAAGAATTTTTTTATCGATGACTTTACTATTAAATGAGAATCTTCCGGCCAAATCCAATAGAAAAATGACCTTGTTATGCAGGAAATAAAAATCACCAATCAGAACCTCAATCGTCAAGTTCTTTTGCATAAGCTCAAATCAGCCGGAATACAAACCAACGCCTATGCGGATCTTATTTTTGATCATCCTGCTTATAATTTTACTGATGCCGAAAAGGAAATATCAATCGTTGAATTAACATTATATGATCTGGGACTGAAAAATGAAGGGGATTTCAAGAAAACGTAAGAGGCAGTACAATTAAGCGGGTACAGCTATTGTCCGGTAGAGGCCGCTCCTTATATCAGGATGCATTACCGTTCACAAAAAACAGCCAAACCAAAAATAAAAAGTGGACATCTGCCGGATGCTATTCTCATCTTCTCAAAACCGATGAGTAGCAGCGATAATTTCCCAAAAGGATTTTATCTGAGGAATATAGAGGGGACACTTTGGCTAAGGGCTTATATTGCCTCAGATGATTATTTCTGGGAGCCTGATACACGACTCATTGTCAGTAATATATAATTAAAAAAAGCATTGACGAATTTCAACGGTATTACTCTGTCCGTTAAAATAAAGAGCTGGATCCGCGAAAGGATACATGCTGAAATAGACAGATTTATTCCTCTTCATCTTGCAGGATTATAAGTAATTAATTCATTTTTTCCGTACCTTAATTCCTCAAAAACCTACAAAATACAACCAAAAATTTATAGAAAATGATGCGACCGGTTGTTTAGGACAAAATTATAACGGCTTTACAAGAACACACTATGAAATTTATAAAAAACTTTCTGATCAGGCTCCTGATCATCGGCACTCCCCTCTTTGTCCTGTATAGATATTCACAGGTAGTCTTTGAAGCCAACCGAAGAAAAGAACATCCTACCGATGCCGGATT
>JAKOOI010000152.1 GCA_022701475.1 Weeksellaceae bacterium | reverse complement strand
CCTCCGCAACTGGTTAATGCAAGTGTAGAACTTAATGCTATTAATGAAAACAACTTTAGTTTTTTCATAGTCGATATAAATATTTTCAAAGTACAAAGAAAAAATAAATTATTCAATAAATCAAGTAAAGACTTGATTTTTTTGAAAAACGTTAACAAATTAATTTTATTGTATCACAATTTAATTATAAAATTTTCATTTATTTTGTAATTCAGAAATTTCAATGATAAACATGAAACAAAAAATCTCGCTTTTATTTCTAATGGGCTTTGTATCAATGTCCTGGGCTCAGCGGGTCTCCATAGAATGGGACGGCGCAAGGATCAGGGACTACGGCGATACAAAACTGAATCTCCCGAATTTCAAAAATCAGGGGTTTTCATTCAGCCAAAATAACATTTTTATAACAACTAAACAAGAGGTTGGCGAAAAGCAGCTTACCGTTTCAAACCCGGTATGGGAAAATGTTTCAGGAAAGGATCTTTATGAAATAAGCAAGGATCTGCTTCCCGGTAATGAAGTAAAGGATGTAGCTTATTATACTTATGAAGGACAGCGGTATGCCAGCATCAATGTATCCCTTTTCAAAAAGGTAAACGGCCAGGTACAGCGGCTTTCATCCTTTGAGATTTCAGAGACCAATCTCTCCAACACAGCCAATAACGCACTGAAGGTAGGGACTGCCAACAACCCGCTTTCCGCAGGGAACTTTTATAAAATACGCGTGGATAAATCCGGGATCTTCAAGATCACCAGGCAGTTTCTGCAGGACAACGGCATCAACCCGGCTTCCGTGAATCCCAAAAATTTCAGGATCTACGGAAACGGGGGAATCATGCTTCCTGAATTTAACCAGGACACGAAATACAGCGCCCTTCAGGAAAATGCCATCCAGGTGGTGGGAGAAGATGACGGGGTATGGAATGACGGCGACTATGCCCTCTTCTATGCACAGGGCCCTAACGGATACAATCTTTACAACCGCTTCAACGGTAATGGCTTCAAAAGAGTGGAAACCAGGACAGATGCCGCTGAACATGTAAAAAATATCTACGAGGACTACTCCTATTATTATATCAATTTCGACAAAGGTCCCGGCAAAAGGGTGCAGCCGGTAGACGTTAACCTTCCTTCCACGCAGCTGATCACGAGATATGACAACTACCAGTTCATTAATAATGATCAGAAAAACCTGATGAAAGTCGGGAGAACATGGGTGGAAGATGCGCCGTTTATCACCGATAAAACAGTAACTTTTACTACGGCATCCCCTATTCAGGGCAGCGACAATGTCAGGTACAGGGCAAAGGTAATTGCCTATAAATCCCAGAAGAACACAGTTTCCATTAACTTGAACAATCAGAATCCTGCAACCCAACTGGTTCCACAGCCGGACCAGAGTTCTACCTACGAATTCTACCCGGTCACCTATTCCGGAACCATTACAGGGCTCAGCGGAAACCAGCTTACCTTCAATATCAAACCTGACATCAGCGTAAACCCCAACGGGACGTTCTATCCGGATTATTTCGAAGTGCAATACAAAGACAACCTTGCTTTCAACGGAAGCCAGATGAGCTTCAGGGATTTCTCCCTGGTGAGCGGCAGTGGCACCACCTACGGTTTCAGCGTATCCAATGCTTCTTCTGCAGAGCAGATCTGGGATGTTACCGATATAACCAATGCCAACAGAAGAGTCAATAAGGCGGCCGGAAACGGCACTTTTAATTTTGCCTACGCCGCATCCAACCCGAGTTTCAACAATGAATTCGTTGCTTTCAGGGCAGATGCAGCTTTCAGTCCTCAGTTTTTGGGAAGAATCAACAACCAGAACCTTTCGGCGCTCCAGAATGTGGATTATCTCATCATCACGGTGCC
This sequence comes from Weeksellaceae bacterium, assembly GCA_022701475.1. Classification (GTDB taxonomy): domain Bacteria; phylum Bacteroidota; class Bacteroidia; order Flavobacteriales; family Weeksellaceae; genus Chryseobacterium. Next base: position 19,017 of record JAKOOI010000152.1, on the reverse strand, counting down.
TGAGCTCATGGGGCAAGCCCAAAGACTGGCCAGCTATCACCAGACCAAAAATAATTACAAGGTAGAAATTGTTGATACCGACAGGATTTATCATGAATTCGGAAGCGGCAGCCGGGATCTTACCGCCATCAGGGATTTTGTTACCAAACTGAATACCCCTTCGGGAGCACTGAAATATGTGTTTATTCTCGGGGACGCTTCCTACGATTATAAAAACAGGATTTCCAATAATTCCAATGTTGTATCAGGTTATCAGAGTGAAAACTCTTTGGATGTGGTACGCTCTTTCGTTACGGACGATTATATTGTGATGACCGCTCCGCAGACGGCACAGTATATTGAATCCAACCTTCCGGATCTTCCGGTAGGGCGCCTTCCGGCTGCAAGCGTAACAGAGGCCGCCAATATGATGGACAAAACCCTGGCTTACTACAACAGCCTTCCGGGGCAATCTACCCCTTTCGGAGAATGGAAAATGAAGCTGGACTTTGTGGTGGATGACGACAATGACGGTTCCGGCAATGTACCTTTCCATACGGTAATGAACAGTTCTCTGGCAAATGTTTTTGAACAGAATAATCCGGACCTTAAGGAATATAATGTCCGCAAGCTTTATCTGGACGCTTTTCCTGCCCAGAGTACGGCCGGTGGGCAGCGTTACCCTCAGGTAAACCAGGCGATTGCCAACGATATCGGCAACAGTCTTTACCTATTCTATTTCGGACATGGGGGGATCAACGGATGGGCCCAGGAACGGGTACTTACCCTTTCTGAAGTCCAGAATGCCAATAATTTCTCCAATGTGTACAGCCGTTTCCCTTTTGTATCTACCATTACCTGTGAATTCACCCTTTGGGACGATCCGGATACTTCTTCCGCAGGCGAGCAGTTTATCAAGCTGAAACAGGGAGGCCCTGCCACCATGATTACCTCAAGCCGTGCGATTGATGTAGGATACGGAGTGGACTTTACCAACATTTACACCCGCAACATCTTTAAGCTTACCGGTGATGATTTCGATACCCTGGGATACGCTCACCTGAATGCCAAGAAGCAGAGAGGGGCTTCCTCCGAGCACCTGAAAGTCAACTTCCTGGGAGATCCTGCCATGAAGCTGAGCAGGCCGAAAAGATTATTGGTGATCGACAATATCGATACGCCGGTTCCGGGACTCATCAGAGGACTGGATTTTATCAAGGTAAAAGGCCATATCAATAACCCGGACGGAACTGCGAATACCACTTTTAACGGAAGAGTAGTCGTTAACATTTTCGATAAAAGGTTAAATAAAAAAACCCTGAACAACGATGGCGGACTTACCCCAGTCCTTCAGTATACGGAAGAAGGAAGTGCCATCGTAAAAGCTTCGGGAATTGCCGTAAACGGTGTTTTCACTGTAGAATTTTATGTTCCCAAAGACATCAATTACGCCGTAGGCGAAGGACGTATCCTGGCGTATGCCGATAATAAGGCCAGCGACGTATTCAACAATCAGGTAGTACAGGTAGGTGATATCAACCCCAACGGGATCAATGACAACGAACCGCCAAAAGTGAAACTGTACATGAACAACACCAATTTCGCAGACGGCGGAATTACCAACCAGAGCCCGATGCTCCTGGCCTGTGTTACCGATGATACGGGAATCAATTCCACGGGATCCGGTATCGGGCATGACATTACCGTGTACCTGGACGGACAGATCATCAACACCGTTGTGCTAAACGATTTTTATTCCCCGGGTGAAGGAAACGGATGCCTCAGCCCCAGCCTTGCCGAGTACCAGAAAGGAAATGTAACCTACCCTTTCAGGAATCTCGCCGTAGGACAGCACCAGCTTACCTTTAAAGTTTGGGACATAAACAATAATTCGACAACCTCTACGTTAAACTTTGAAGTTAAGGATGAAGCCGACCAGCACCTGATCATCAACAGGCCGCTGAACTGGCCTAATCCGTTTACCAATAAAACCTACATCCAGTTTGAGCATAACTGCGATGATATCCTGGATGTGAATGTGCAGATTTACACCATTACCGGAAAACTGGTAAGAACTTTATCACAGCCGGTAGTGGCAGAACCGTTCCTGCAGGGCTTCAGAACCCCGCGTCAGGCCATTGAATGGGACGGAAGAGACGATTTTGGGGCAACTGTAGCAAAAGGTACGTATATTTTTAAGATATTTGCAAAAAGTCAGAATCAAGAAAAATGCAAAGGAAGCGCTACAGCTGTAGAAAAAATGGTACTTTTGAAATAATTTTAAAACAAGAACAATAATAATATCATTAAAAAACTGATAATATATAAAAGACAACATATGAATTTAACTACTAAACTGCTTTTGGGATTTGGGTTAGGTGCCGGTTTTCTAGGCTACTCTCAGGATTTAGGCCTTGTAAGACCTGTATTAACCGGAGCCCCTTTCTTAAGAATTGCACCGGATGCCAGAGCCGGAGGTATGGGTGACCAGGGTGTGGTTACCTCCCCTGATGCCTTTTCACAGTTCTGGAATGCCGCAAAATATCCTTTCAGCAGAACAAGCTCTTCCGTAGGGATCAACTATACGCCGTATATGGGGAAACTTACCAATGATGTATTCCTTTTGTACGGAGCGTTTCACAAATTCTTAGGGCAGGAAGAAAGATCTACCATCTCCGCAAGTATCTATTACTTCAATATGGGCGAAGTAGACCTTACTCAGTTAGTAGGAAATGAAGTCGCTTCTCTGGGTACGTCAAAACCGAATGAATTCTCCATTGATGTTGCCTATGGCCTTAAGCTTTCGGATTCTTTCTCTGCAGCGGTTACCGGTAGATTCATCCGCTCCGATTTAGCCGGAGGGTTCAACACCGACACTACCCTGAAGCCTGCCAACTCATTTGCAGTAGACGTTTCAGGATACTATACTTCTCCCAGATTTTCAGGACTGGCCAGCATGGACGGTAAAATCAATGCCGGTTTTGCCCTGCAGAACGTGGGTCCCAAACTGGATTATACCGGAAATGAAGAATCCAGGTCCTATCTGCCGACAATGGCAAGACTGGGGATCGGATACGATATGTATCTTGATGATATGAACCGTGTAGGCCTGAGCGTGGAAGGTTCCAAGATCCTCGTTCCGGGATCCGAACTGCTGAGAGTTGAGGTAGACCCTAATACAAGACAGCAGCGCCCCGTATACGGAATCCCTAACGTAGGCCCGATTGCAGGAATCGGAAAATCTTTTAAAAACCCGAATTCCATCATGTACAGCGGTGCCCTGGAATATTCTTATGACAATGCATTCTCGGTAAGAGGAGGTTATTTCCACGAGAGTGAAGAACAGGGAGCAAGACAGTTTGCTACCGCCGGTATCGGATTAAAATACCGCTCTTTCGGACTTGATATCTCTTACCTGATCAATATGTCAAAAATCAATACTGCTTTGGATAACACCCTCCGTTTCGGTCTTACCTGGAACATCGGGGATGAGACTTCCAACGTGGATTACTAAATACAACAGCTGAAGTTGATCAGCAGGCTGTCTCAGAAGAGGCAGCCTGTTTTTATTCACGGATGCAGTAAACAGTCAGTGGTCAATCCGCTGCGGTGGTGAATGGTCATTTAAGTTCAGTCTGAAAATTCACTCGCAAAGCAAAATTCACCATTCACCATTTACCATTCACTTTTCAATGGTCAATTCCTGCGGGTCAACGGTCAATTTAGTTCGGCCTGAAAATTCATTTGCAAAGCAAAATTCACCCGCGGAGCGGAATTCACCATTCACCATTCACTCGTCGATGGTCAATTCCTGCGGGTCAATGGTCAATTTAGTTCGGCCTGAAAATTCACTCGCAAAGCAAAATTCACCCGCAGAGCGGAATTCACTATTCACTTTTCCGGGAGCTTTTTCCGGCTATCCACTCTTACTCCTCGCGCCGCCGCCAGGCCGCCGCCTGCTGTGGGGTAACCGTTTCTATCCGGGCTATTTTGGAATGCATAAAACCCAACGGGCTTACAAACCTTTAGATTGATCAAAATAAGTAAAGCCTCCTCCTTTCCTTAAACTTCACTTCCAACCCTCCAACCCTCCAACCCCCAAACCCTCAAACCCTCCAACTCTCAAACTCTCCAACCCTCCAACCCCACCCTCTCTCCCAAATCATGGTGTAAAATTTGATACTGCTTTGTCAGTCCGGCTCCTGCACAGATAAACAGGTCATCATCTGCCCGCAGGGGAAAATTCAAGATTTATCAATCCATAATTCACATGTAACCCTTATTTTTGCAGCATGAACTACTCCGCGGAACTCAAAAAATTTGTGACCAGCCAATATGTATATTCTGCCATCAGGATTACCCTGGCTACCGTTCTGCCATGCGTGGTTCTTGCCCACTTCGGAATCCTGAAAGAATACTTCCTTTTTCCGCTCGGAACGAGCTTCGTAGCCCTTACCGACCAGCCGGGCCCTTTCATTCGCAGAAGGAATGCCCTGGCATTTGCCATCATCTGCTTTGTGCTGGTTGCCACGACCGCAAGCCTGGTGATGCATGTTAAATTACTGGTTTTTACCGAGATTATTGTATTCGGGATGTTCTTCTCACTGATCGGCGTTTACGGACAGCGGCTTGCGGCGGTAGGTTCCCTTTCTCTTGTGGTGCTGGCTATTTTCATTGACGGCCATCTTACAGGAGATGATATCCTGAAAAGCCTCCTTATTTTTGCTTCGGGATGTACCTGGTTCCTGATGATCTTCCTGATCGTAACGACCATTCAGCCGTATAAGCTGGCCAGCCAGATGATCGGGGAAAATTATCTTCAGCTGGCCGGATTCTTAAAGATCAAGGCAGATCATTACCAGAAAAACCCCGATTTTACCCGGCTGACCAGCCAGGTGATTGCCAAACAGATCGAAATAAAAAACCTTCAGGAGGAAACGCGGGAAACTGTTTTTAAGACGAGGACCATTGTAAATGAATCTACCACCACCAGCCGCCTGCTGATGCTGATGTTCCTGAATTCCCTGGACCTCCATGAAAAACTGATGACCTCGGAAAGCGACTACCAGAAACTGCAGAAAAGTTTCGGGGACACCGGCATCCTGGTGAAAATCCACAATTACCTGAACCTGCTGGCTGAAGAGATTACCAATATAGGCATATCGCTCCAGATCGGTACCCGTGCAAAATCCGTCCACCATCTGGAAACGGAACTTGGCGGCCTGAACCGCGATTATTTCGACCTCAGAAACAAAAGCATTTCACCGGATAATTTTGAAAACTTTATGGTCCTGAGGCAGATCCTGATGCGTATTAATGACATCACAAAGGAAATCAGGGAAATTTACAAGGTATTTTCACAGGATGTAAAGCTGGCCAAGAGCCTTTCCACCGGACTGGACCTGAAAAAATTCCTTCCGAATGAGGAAAAGCTGAACGTTAAGGTTTTAAAAGACAACATCTCCTTTTCTTCCTCCCATTTCCGGCATGCCCTCCGGATCACGGTTGCGCTGCTGGTAGGATACCTCTTTTCCTTATTTCAGTTTCTCGGGATCGGGCATACCTACTGGATCATGATTACCGTTGTGGCCATTCTCAAGCCGGCCTATTCCATCACCAAAAAAAGAAACCTCCTGCGACTGTACGGCACGATTGCCGGAGCTGTGATTGCCTATGGCATCCTTTATTATATCCGGGTGAATGAAGTTCTGTTTACCATTCTTCTCGTCAGCATGATTATGTGCTTCAGCTTCCTGAAAGGCCGGTATTTCTGGGCAGTCCTGTTTATGACCATCTACATATTCCTGAGCTTTAATTTTTTAAGTCCGGGCCATGTGAATGTTATTTTCAGGGACCGTATCGTGGATACTGCCATTGCGGCAGTAATCACCTCCATCATTGCCTACATCGTGCTTCCGGTATGGGAACACACCCAGAACCTGGAACTGATGAAAAAATCGGCAGACTGCAATCTTATTTATTTCCAATGCGTCATTTCCAAATTCCTGGAAGAAGGTTTTGACCTGGAAGCGTATAAGGTAAAACGCAAAAATGCCATTATTGCCCTGGCCAATCTTTCCGATAATTTCCAGCGGATGATTTCAGAACCCAAAAACCAGCAGAAAAAGCTGGAAGTCGTCCATCAGTTTGTTGCAACCTCCCATCTGATCACCGCTTACACCGCTTCCCTGTCGCAATACGTAAAAAAAGAAGAGAAGTACCCCGAGATCGATGCGGAAGGCTGGAGCCGGAAAATAGAAGCCGAAATGCAGAAGGTGGCTTATTTGCTGAATGGAGAAAAAATTACGGAAAGCCTCAGGAAGGAAAGCCGGATCGAGCCGGAAGATTCCCCGCTGGACGACCTCATCCTGAAGAGAAAGACCGAACTTACCGAAAGCGAAGGCTATGACCGCAGGGATCCGGATAAGATTTCCCGTCTTACGGAACTTAAAAATATCCATGATGTCCTGGAACTGATCTATGATGTCGCCAAGGAACAGCGGAAAGTCATTGAAAAATACAAAAGCGAATCCGGCAGTACATCAGATCTTACGGCTGCTGCTCCTCTACAATCGTGAAACAATAATCGTCGAAAAACTCTACCCGTGCTTTGAGTTCATCCGAAATCCTCTCGTCATATACCCGGCACCGGATATGATGGAGATGCTTCAGTTCGAAAGGCCTTACTTCATAATGCCTTTTCAGCGACCAGTGTTTCGAATGATGGATCTTATACATGCTTTCCTTTACGCTCCAGATGACCGTATAAAAGGTAACTTCCTGATCAAAGGGTATAAACCCTCTCTCTTCCTCGTAGATGAATTTATCAATAACCCTGAGTATTTTAGGATTAAACTTCTCGATATCGATACCGATCCTGTTTTTTGAAACGGCAATGGCCGCAAAGGGAAAAGAATGAGTGATGGAAATTTCCGCATCTCCGGGGGACAGGAAAGGCTCCCGGTCCCTGTAGAGAATTTTAGAAGAAGGCTTCAGCCCTTTCAGGAGCTTGCGCACCATCAGGACTTCCAGCAGCTTTTTAGGATGGTAATCTTTTACTTTTTCCGCATTTTCAGGCTCCAGAAGCACATGGATATCCAGGTCTTCCGTTTCATCGTATTTCCATACGAGAATAGTGGCATTGTCATCAGAAAAATCGCGGTAAAGAGGCATGGTTGGTTGATGTTGATTGATGCTGTAAAAATAAGCAAAAGAAATAAAACAGATGATCTTTTCCCAGGTTACGGTAAGACCGGGAGCCGGTATTTTTTTATCCAGATAATTAGTTGTAATTTTGCACCTTATCAATCGTATTTAAATTATTCATCAGATATGAGTACTACAACGCAATATGTTCCTTACAAGGTTAAGGATATTTCCCTTGCAGAATGGGGACGAAAAGAAATTACCCTTGCAGAAGCAGAAATGCCGGGGCTGATGGCCATCCGTGAAGAATACGGGCCTTCCCAGCCACTGAAAGGAGCAAGAATCGCAGGATGTCTTCACATGACCATCCAGACCGCTGTGCTTATCGAGACACTGGTAGCTTTGGGAGCGGAAGTAACCTGGTCTTCATGTAATATTTTCTCTACCCAGGACCATGCCGCTGCTGCCATTGCTGCTGCAGGAATCCCGGTATATGCATGGAAAGGCCTTAACGAAGAGGAATTCGACTGGTGCATCGAGCAGACGATATTCTTCGGGGAAGACAGAAAACCGTTGAACATGATCCTGGATGACGGAGGAGATTTAACCAATATGGTTTTCGACAGATATCCGGAACTGACTAAAGAGATCAAAGGTCTTTCCGAAGAAACTACTACCGGAGTTCACCGTCTGTACGAAAGGATGAAGAACGGTACTTTGGTAATGCCGGCCATCAACGTAAATGATTCGGTTACCAAGTCTAAATTCGACAACAAATACGGATGTAAGGAATCTGCCGTGGATGCCGTGAGAAGAGCCACAGATGTGATGCTTGCCGGAAAAAGAGTGGTAGTCTGCGGATACGGAGACGTAGGTAAAGGAACGGCCGCTTCTTTCAGAGGAGCAGGTTCCATCGTTACCGTTACGGAAATCGACCCGATCTGCGCCCTTCAGGCCGCAATGGACGGTTATGAGGTGAAAAGGCTGGATACCGTGGTTGACAATGCAGACATCATCATTACCACTACCGGAAACTTCAACATCGTTAGAGGCGAACATTTCCTTAAAATGAAAGACAAAGCCATCGTTTGTAACATCGGTCACTTCGATAATGAAATTGACATGGCCTGGCTGAACGAAAACTACGGATCCACGAAATCAGAAGTAAAGCCTCAGGTGGATATCTATACCATCGAAGGAAAAGAAGTGATCATCCTGGCGGAAGGCCGTCTGGTAAACCTGGGATGTGCAACCGGTCATCCTTCATTCGTAATGTCCAACTCTTTCTCTAACCAGACGCTGGCCCAGATCGAACTCTGGAACAATTCCGAAGCGTACGGAAACGAAGTCTATATGCTTCCAAAGCATCTTGACGAAAAAGTGGCTGCTCTTCACCTGAAGAAACTAAGCGTAGAACTGGAAACCCTTTCCCAGCAGCAGGCCGATTATATCGGGGTAAATGTGGAAGGACCGTTCAAGCCTGAATACTACAGATACTAGGCTGGCTTATGGCTTATGGCTTATGGCTTATGGCTTATGGCTTATGGCTTATGGCAAAAATACAGACTCTCCATGAATTGGGGAGTTTTTTTTGGTTTCTATCCATAACGAATGTGAATAGTGAATGGTGAATTTCGCTCTGCGAGTCAATTCTGCTGCACAGGTGAATTTTCCCACGGACAAAAATTGACCATTGACCCGCAGGAATTGACTATTGATTGTGAACGGTGAATTTCGCTCTGCGAGTCAATTTTGCTCCGCAGGTGAATTTTCCCACGGATAAAAATTGACCATTGACCAGCGCAGCGGATCGACTATTGACAGCAGACAAATGGTGAATTTCGCTCCGCTGGTGAATTTTACAGATCTTTTATTGAGAGGCAAAATCCAAAATTATGCAATAGCATGATAAGACATCCCCCTAAGTGCGAAAAAGGTAATAGCTCCAGAGGAGTCTTCTGTTAATAGCATCATATCACAGCATCTGACGAGCTCCGTAGGAGCGGCCTGTTTGCCGATACACAGTTCTCCCGACTTTTATGCCGTAAGAAATTTCAGGCTGGTCAAAAATTGATTATGCATAAGCATAAACCTAACGGGTTTTGAAAACCCGTTAGGTTTTTACAGGCACTTCCATCAATAGCCCGGATCCCAGCGGTTACCCCACAGCAGGCATTGGCCCTGAAAGGAAGCATCGGCGCGAGGAGTATGAGCGGAGAGCCGGAAACAGCTCCTGAAAATATCAATGATGAATTTCGCCATGCAAGTGAATTTTCAGACTGAACTTAAATTGGCCATTGATCCGCGCAACAGATTGACTATTGACAAATTTCCACAGAAGATACAATAAAATTCCGTAATATGAGTTATTGGCAATGATATGATAAAATTAATATATTTGATGCTTTAACAAACAATAGACATGAAAAAACAAAATGTATCCGGCGCATTCGTTGCGGCTTCCTGGGTAGCGCTGGCTGCGGGGATGATCGGATTTATCGTAGGCCTGGCCCGCGCAGAAATGCAGCTGAATGAGAAAGGTTACTATTTCACCATCCTGCTGTACGGCCTGTTTGCGGTGGTTTCCCTTCAGAAAGCCGTACGTGACCGGCTGGAAAATATTAAGGTTACTGACATTTATTACGGAATCTGCTGGTTTGCTACCCTGTCATCCATCGTTTTACTGGCTATCGGGCTCTGGAATGCCACCATCCTTCCGAGCGAAAAAGGATTTTACGGATTTGCTTTCCTGCTGGCCCTGTTCGGAGCTATCTCCGTTCAGAAAAACACCCGGGACAATATGATGAACCAGGAATAAAAAATCGCTCTCCTCTCCGGAGAGTTTTTTTATGGATTTTTATAAGAACCATTGCTCATACCATACTTTTTTCATTTTAACATAAAAAATTCCGTTATTACCTGACAATTCATTAATTTACACAACAATTCACAAAATATCGATATGTGTAAAAAACTAATAACCGTCTGCTTTTTTATCCTGTTCGGGCAGATAATCAATGCCCAGGGTGAGTTTATTACTACCTGGAAACCGGCCAATATTCAGGCCCCGATCCCATTGCAGCCTCCTTTTCCTTCGTCTTCCACCCAGGCCTGGGCACCTTTTCAGGGTACGAACTATTCCATAGCATGGGAAGAAGTAGGCTATCCGGCCCACCATGCCACCCTGGATAATATAAGCAGTGTCTATTATGTGCTGCTGGATTTCGGGACACCGCTCAATCCGAACCCTGCTGAAGCAACCTACACCGTCAAAGTAAGAAGCGGAAACGGAAATTTTCATAGAGTCCTTTTTTTTGATCCGGACTTTCCTCCTGCCGGCATCGGTACAATGGGTGATGATGCCAAAATCATTGAAGTCAACCAATGGGGAAGCACCAAGTGGTCTTCTATGAGAAGTGCATTCAACAATTGTAAAAACCTGGATTTAAAGGCGACCGATCTTCCGAATCTCTCTTTTATGACCGATATGTCATACATGTTCGATAATTGTAAACAACTGATCGGAAATCCGACGATTAATGACTGGGATACGTCTGCCATAACCGATTTTTCAGGGCTTTTCATGGCATGCAACCTGTTTAATCAGCCCATCGGAAACTGGAATACCGGAAATGTAACCATCATGGGGGTTATGTTTTTATTTGCCAACAGTTTCAATCAGGATATCAGCAACTGGGATACTTCAAAAGTAACGAGTATGACATCCATGTTCTATAATGCTAAATCATTTAACCAGCCTCTCGGAAACTGGAATACCTCAAATGTGCTGGACATGGAATTTATGTTTTTTAATGCTTTGTCCTTCAATCAGGATATCGGCAACTGGAATACATCAAAAGTTATCGAAATGGACAACATGTTTACTAATGCGAAAGTATTCAATCAGGATATCAGCCACTGGAACACTTCGGAAGTAGTGCATATGAACGGAATGTTTCAGAATGCCGAGGTTTTTAACCAGAATATCAGGAACTGGAACACCTCTAAAGTTTATTATATGCATGAGATGTTCAGCAATGCCAAAGCTTTCAACCAGAATATAGGAAGCTGGAACACGTCTTCTGTTTTTCATATGCACGGAATGTTCAGCGGCGCCACTTCCTTCGACCAGGATCTCAGTGGCTGGAATACGTCCCAGGTCAGGACTATGGACAATATGTTCAGCGGTGCCACCAAATTCAACCAGAATCTGGGGACATGGAATCTGAGCAACCTGATTTCCGCCCTCAGTATGCTGACCAATTCAGGACTGAACTGCCAGAACTACGACAATACGCTGCTCGGTTGGAGCCAGAACCCTTCAACACCTGATGCCATCTACCTTTCTGCTTCTTCTCCGATGGTCTATTCCCATCCGGCAGCGGTAGCAGCAAGGAACCAGCTGATCACCAATAAGAACTGGACGATCTCCGGGGATACCTATAACGGCAACTGCGAATCCTTCCTGGCCACTGCCGGAGTGGCCGGCGGACATGAGACCGGCATCTATCCGAATCCCGCTTCAGATTTCATTATGGTGAAAAATGTGGAGGTGAAAAGCTTTATGCTTTATGACACTTCCGGGAGGCTTATCCTGAAAGGCAGCCTGAACGAAGGAAAAATCGATGTCCGGAACCTGGCTTCGGGAAATTACCTCCTTCAGCTGTTCTCCGGAAACCAAGTACGGAACCATAAATTCATTAAGCGTTAAAAACATCCGCGGCTTACGAAATTCGTAAGCCGCGGATGTTTTATGTCTTTATATCACCGGTCAAAATAATTCGGATGTTTTTCTTTGATATCATCCACCGTACCCAATACCTTGTCTTTAAGGGATTCCTGGTACTTCTGAAGGTTTCCGGCCACTTTTTCATCGGCACTCCCGATCACTTTAGCAGCCAGGATGCCGGCATTCAGCGCACCGTTCAATGCAACGGTAGCCACCGGAATTCCACCGGGCATCTGAAGGATGGATAATACGGAATCCCAGCCGTCGATGGAATTGCTGGACAGGATAGGAACCCCGATCACCGGTAAGGTAGTACAGCTGGCCACCATTCCCGGAAGATGGGCGGCGCCTCCTGCCCCGGCGATGATTACCTTGAGCCCCCTTTCTTTTGCCGTTTTTGCATACTCGAACATCCTTTCCGGCGTCCGGTGTGCCGAAACGACTGTAAGTTCATAAGAAATGTCCAGTGATTTCAGGAAACCGGCGGCCTGCTCCATAATCGGCAAGTCGCTCTGACTTCCCATGATAATTCCTACCATACGTTAGTTGTATTAGATGCCCAAAGATAAAAATTAATAGGCTTCCGTGCAAAAAGGCGCAGAAGTTGTTCTGTTCCCCCTGTAAAAAATCAGGGAAATCCATCGCTGAATTCCTTTTGAAGTATATATTTTTGCCGAATTAATCCTACCGTTTTGAAAGATCTTAAACTTACCTTCGCTGTTCTTACCGTTGCCATTGTCTGGGGCACTACTTTCCTCTCCATACGGATTGCCGTGGAAAGCATCCCGGCATGGTTTGTAGCAGGCATCCGTCAGTTTCTGGCTGCGGTGATCATGCTCTGTATCCTGCTGTACCGGAAACAGTTTCAATGGATCGGATGGAAAAACCTGGGCTACCAGCTCATTTTTTCTTCACTTATGCTGATTGTAGCCAACGGAATGACCACGCTGGCAGAAGAATCGGTTACCAGCAGCCTGACCTCCCTTATCAGCGCCTGCTCACCGATTGTCGTCTTCCTGGGGAGCGTGGCACTCGGGTTGCAGAAATTCAGCTTCAAAGCACTGGCTGGCGTACTGATGTGTTTCGGCGGAATCCTGTTCATTTTCTGGGACGGTATCGATGATCTGGAAAATCCGGAATATGCTGTCGGTATATTCATGCTTTTCATCGCCATTGCGGGATGGGCTTCAGGGACTATTTTTACCAAAAAAATGAATATCCAGAGCAAAAACATTTCATTGAATCTTTTTTACCAGTTTGCCTTTGCCGGAATTGTGCAGCTGATCTTTGCGCTTCTGTTTACGGAAAATTATAATTTTGAAAACTGGAGCCTGAAAAGCCTGTCGGCCATGATTTATCTTGCCGTTTTCGGTTCGGTAGCAGCCTTTTTTGCCTACCACTATGCCCTTACCAAGATTTCCCCGGTTCAGGTTTCCATCCTGGCTTACGTCAACACCATCATTTCCATTTTCCTCAGCTGGCTCATCCTGAATGAAGAAATCACCTCTAAATTTATCATGGCTGCCTGCCTGATCATTCTGGGCGTATTTGTGATTAATTACAACAGGGGAATGTTCAGAAGGCAAAGAATGGGGTGAGAAAAGGGATTGGCAGATGAGTGATGAATGATAATTGATGAGTGATTGTAATCGCTGGAATTTCTGATTTTCAATTCATTTTTTATTCTGCAAAGAAGTTTTTAAGTATGCCTTAGATTGTTTTAAAAACAGAACCGGCCATGAAGCCAGATGCCTTGGACTTCCATTCCGGGATGCTGGGAAATGAATTTATTTCTCTTTGATTATCATACATTAAAAGCTGTATTTTTTTTAAAAAATTCCGGAATACATATTGTATGTAATGCTTTTCTGATCCGGTCAGATTCCGTTTTATTTCAGTATTATATCGCTGTAAGACCGGGTCCTGATTTTAATATGTCCCTGTTTTTTCTTATCTTGTTTGAACCAAAATTACATATATGCTGAAAAACACATTTTTTGTTCTGCTTACGGCAGGTCTCCTCTTCATTAGCTGCGATGATAAACAGAAGGAAAATAACCTGACGGAAAGGGAACAGCAACTCCTGGAAAAGGAGAAGACATTCGCCCAGAAAGAATCCGAATACCAGGCACTCCTGAAGATGCGGGACAGCATCTTTGCCAAAAAAGACTCCGTAACGGTTATGAAATGGCCGGCCTCCATTGCCGGAAGCTGGACCGGAAAAGTGATCTGTACCGAATCCAACTGCAATGACTACGTGGTGGGCGACCAGCGTACCGACACCTGGGAGTTCGACAGTGATTCCACTCAGCTGATTACCAAGATTATCAACAACAATAACCTGGTAAGGATCTATTCCGGGAAATTTGAAAACAATGAAGCCCGGCTGAACTTTAAAACCGATTCCACGGCTAAAAAACAGGTGGAAATGAATATCCTGCTGAATGACATCAGCCCGAATAAAATCAGAGGAACGAGATCCATTGCAGTAGATAACAGCTGTATGGCCAGGTTCTCGGTAGAATTGGTACGTTCCACAAAATAAAACACTTATGCACTTACTGAGTATCCATAACCTGAGTCTTCCGATCGAAGACCCGGTCCTGAAATTCCTGCTGGTCCTGATCATTATCCTGGCAGCCCCTCTCCTTCTCAATAAAATAAAGGTACCGCATCTGCTGGGCCTTATCATTGCCGGTGCCGTAATCGGTCCGAACGGATTCAACGTCCTGGCACGCGACAGCAGCATTGTGGTTACCGGTACTACCGGCCTCCTCTACATCATGTTCCTGGCAGGACTGGAAATCGATATGGGGGATTTTAAGAGGAATAAGTGGAAAAGCCTTACGTTCGGGATCTATACCTTCATTGTTCCGTTTATTCTGGGATACCTGGGAGCCTACTATCTTCTGGGGTTTTCTGTCCTTACTTCCGTTCTTTTCGCCAGCCTGTTTTCATCACATACCCTTATCGCCTATCCTTTGGTCAGCAAGCTGGGGATTGCCAAAAATCCCGCGGTGAATATTACCGTGGGAGGTACGATGATTACGGATATTCTGGCACTTTTGGTCTTGGCTGTAATCGTAGGAATGTCACAGGGCGATGTAGGAGCGGAATTCTGGGTGAAACTCTCCGTTTCTTTCATCATATTCGGACTTATTGTCCTCTTCCTTTTCCCTTTGATCGGCCGTTGGTTCTTCAAAAAAGTGGATGATAAGATCTCCCAGTATATTTTCGTACTGGTGATGATCTATCTGGCTGCCCTGCTGGCGGAACTGGCCGGTGTGGAAGCCATCATCGGTGCTTTCTTTGCCGGGCTGGCCCTCAACAGGCTGATTCCGCATACGTCTTCCCTGATGAACCGGGTGGAATTTGTTGGAAATGCGATATTCATTCCCTTTTTCCTGATCAGCGTAGGAATGCTGATTGACTTCAAAGCCTTTTTCAAAAGCTGGGAAACGCTGGAAGTGGCCGGCATCATGCTGGTTGCCTCTATCGGCGGAAAATATATTTCGGCAGTAGCAACCCAGAAGACGTTCAGGCTTTCCAAAGAGGAAGGAAAACTGATCTTCGGATTGAGTTCCGCGTCAGCAGCAGCTACCCTGGCTTCCGTAATGGTAGGATATAACATCATCCTTTCCGAAACCGAAACCGGCGAGCCGATCAGGCTGCTAAACGAGCATGTCCTTAACGGAAGCATTCTTCTGATCCTGGTTTCCTGTACCATTTCGTCTTTCGTTTCCATGGCCAGTGCCCAGAAAATTGCGGAGCAGGATAATGAAGATACGGTATCCGGCACTTCCCACGAAGAAGAAAATATTTTACTGGCCGTTAATTATGAAGCTACTGTGGAACGGACCGTTAATCTGGGTATCCTGATCAAGGCCCACTCCAATACGGATAACATTTTCGCGCTGAATATCATCAATGAAGATAAGAATGAATCTTCGGTAAAGAATGCGGAAAAGCTGCTCCATCAGGCAACTGTTACAGCAGCAGCGGCTGACGTGCAGATGCAGCCCCTGAAACGATATGACAATGATGTGATCAATGGAGTCAACAACGTCATCAAGGAACAGAAGATCACGGATCTTATCATTGCCGTTAATGATGACAAAGGTTTCTCTCCTTCTTTTGTCTATAATCTTTATAACGGTTACCTTCAGAACGATGATGTGAATGTACTGGTGTACCATGCTGCCCAGCCACTGTCTACGGTAAAACGGTATGCTGTGATGATCCCTGAAAATGCTCATCAGGAGCCCGGATTTTTCCATGCCCTGCTAAGGGTTTGGAACATTGCCCGGAATTCCGGAGCCGTTATGGTGTTTTATGCTTCAGAGAAACTGCTGGATATCCTGCAGAAAATTACCAAAAAAGCCAATATCGAAGCGGAATTCATCATCATGAATGCCTGGAAAGACGGTGAACAGACTGCTGCCCGGCTGAAAGAAGATGAAGCCCTGATTCTTTTTATGGCCAAACGGGGCATGACCTCCTATATTCCCAGAATGCGGCTGATTCCCGAACTGCTGAACAGGAGCCTGGCCGATAAAAATTATCTCCTGATCTTCCCTTATTCAGCATCTGAAGATCATCCCGAAAAAAGATCCGTAGGAAATCATGATGATTTTATGGAAATCGGGAACGTGATTAAAAAGATTTTTAAATAGCAGAACGTTAACAGAGCTAAAAGCTCTGTTAACGTTAATTTTCTGCAACCACTTTCACCATTCCTTTTACCATCACCAGCTTTTCCATCAGCTCTTCCCTGGATTCTGCAAGGACGTTGATGTGGCCCATTTTTCTTCCCGGTTTGGTTTCCGTTTTTCCGTACAGGTGGATATAGGTTTCCGGCAATTTTAAAACTTCTTCCATCCCTTCGTAGGTTACCTTTCCGGAATGGCCTTCTGCGCCTACCAAATTCAGCATCCCGCTGTAGATGATGGCATCGGTATCTGCCAGCGGCAGGTTTTTCACCACGCGGTACATCTGCTCAAACTGGGAATTGGCATTGCCTTCCTGGCTCTGGTGCCCGGAGTTGTGCAGCCTCGGTGCCGTTTCGTTAACCCAGACTTTCCCTTCTTTATCGAGGAACAGCTCAATCGCAAAAAGTCCCGGGGACTGAATGGCATCCAGGAATTTTCCGGTAATGGTGTCGATCTGCGCTTCAATTTCCTCCGTCAGCAAAACCGGACAGATGTTGAAATCCAAAAGATTCAGCTTCGGATCAGCCACCATTTCGGTTACGGGGAAGATCCGGGTTTAGCCGTTCTCATTTCTGGCTACAATTAGGGAAAGTTCTTTGTCTATATCCACCAGTTTCTCGATAACCGAATCTTCAAGCCAGAGATTTTTCAGATCTTCCGCCGTACGGATTACCTGTACCCCTTTTCCGTCATATCCTCCGGTATTCATTTTCTGTACGAAAGGCAATGGCATCCTGATCTCATCAGAGCTTCCGTCCATCACCTCAAATTCCGGGCTCGGAATGCCGTGGGCCTGATAGAACTGCTTCTGAAGGATTTTCTGCTGTATGGTTTTGATGATATTGGAAGTCGGCACCACTTTTATGCCCTGGCTTTCCAGTTCTGCCAATGCATCGGCATTCACATGTTCGATTTCAATGGTCACCACATCTTTATCTTTTCCGAAGGCAAGAACAGTTTCATAATCGTTGAAACTGCCTTGGGTGAAATGGGAAATATTGCGGCAGGGTGCATCGGAAGCCGGGTCCAGGGTATAAAATTCATCGTCGTATTTCAACGCTTCCTGTATCAGCATCCTTCCGAGCTGCCCGCCTCCTAAAATTCCAATTTTCATTTTACTTATTTATTTCTGTTAGATTTAATTTATTAAGGATTGAATAGCTTTTGGCCTGGATATCCTCTACATATGATGAACGCAATGTGTGCAAAGATCTGTTTAAAATATCCTCATCATTTTATTCGCAAAGGCGTTCTGCTCAGCAAAGCGCACGCACTTTGTTTAAATGACAATGAAGCATTAGTACTGATACTGTCGAAACCACATGAACAGATGAATGCTTTTTATTCCGCACCCTATTTATCTGTCTACTGAAGTTTTTCTATTCTCAGATAGCCCAGGCTTACAAAGTTCTCCTGGTTTTCAGCGTCCGATTTTACCAATGAGATGGCATATTTCTTTTTCATATCGGAAGGCAGGATTTCCTTTACCGGGAAAATATCGTCGATATCCACTCCGAGCTTTTCATCGATATGGCTGGTAGCGCCTTTAAAGCCCATCGTTTTGTAAAATTCTGTTGCTTTTGCTCTTTTTACAGCATCGCTCATGGCATTTCCCACCACCAGGTGCTGTTCATGAAACTCTTCAAAAAATCCTCTCTTATATCCTCCGAGATTGATGAAATACAGCTGTTCCTCGGAAGTCGCCTCTCCCCTTTCCACAATCTTCACTTCATAACCGTCTACAAATTTCACTTCCTGATAGCAGTCGATATGGATTTTTCCTTTGGCTTCCTTCCAGAATGCTTTCATCTCTTCCACCAGGTCTTTCAGGCTTTCGGCAATCCCGAAAAACACATCGTGCTGCTCAATATTCCTGCCGGGCGGAGTGGCTCCCAGGATGACATAAAATAGTTTCATACTCAATTTTGTTTATGCAAAAATACGTCAAATTTATCTTTTTTAAACGTTTGGCAGACTGTTACAATAGTTTTATATTTGTAGCATGTCAGAAATCATCATTCTCTTCCTTGGAGCAATTTCGGCAGGACTTCTGGGTTCACTGACCGGTTTAGGAGGAGGCGTTATCATTATTCCTTTATTGACGCTGGGCTTCGGTGTTCCCATGCATTATGCGATCGGCGCTTCCCTTATTTCCGTGATCGGGACTTCCTCCGGGGCTGCTGTTGCTTTCGTGAAAGAAGGATTCACCAATATGAGAATCGGGATGTTCCTGGAAATTGCCACTACAGCGGGGGCCATCGTCGGGGCTTTGATTTCCGGAATGCTGAATCCGAATACGATCGGGATTATTTTTGCCAGCATTCTTCTTCTGACCGTTATTTTAAATCTGAAAGGTAAACCGGACCATCAGGAACCTGTCATTAAGGGAAGCCTTGAAGAAAAGCTGAAGCTTTACGGTACTTTTCCCGATAAAGGCGTCTTGAAAAGCTATTC
>JAKOOI010000146.1 GCA_022701475.1 Weeksellaceae bacterium | reverse complement strand
GTAGACGTTGCTCAGGACGTTATCGTTACAGAAGACGACTGTGGAACATTAAGAGGTACCGAAGTTACCGCACTTAAGAAAAATGACGAGATCGTTGAAAGAATCTCCGAAAGAATCTTAGGTAGGGTATCATTACATAATATTTACGATCCTGAAAGCGATGAATTAATCATCAATGCTGACGAAGTGATCAACGAAGCATTAGCCAGAAGAATTGAAGAAGCAGGACTGGAAGCGGTTGAAGTACGTTCACCGTTAACCTGTGAAGCGAAAAAAGGAATCTGTGCAAAATGCTACGGCAGAAACCTTGCCACCGGTAAAACCATCCACATGGGTGAAGCCGTAGGGGTAATTGCAGCACAGTCCATCGGGGAACCGGGAACCCAGCTTACGCTGAGAACCTTCCACCAGGGGGGAACTGCAGGAAACGTTTCCGAAAACCCATCCATCGTGGCCAGAAGAGACGGTATCGTGGAAATGGACGAAGTAAGAACCATTACTTCCGAAGATGAAAACGGCAACACCGCTGAGGTAGTGGTTTCCCGTTCAACGGAATTCAGATTGGTTGCCGACAACGAGTCAAGGACTCCGTTAATGGTTGCCAACGTTCCTTACGGTTCCATATTAGCGGTAAAACCGGGCGATAAGGTGAAGAAAGGAGACGTGATCTGTAGATGGGATCCGTATAACGCGGTTATCATTGCGGAGACTTCCGGTAAGGTAGAATACGAGGACATCATCCAGGGTATTTCCTTCCAGCTGGAAATCGACGAACAGACCGGATTCGAAGAGAAAGTAATCTCCGAATCCAGAAATAAGAAAGCCGTACCGACGCTGAAAGTGGTAGACTCCAAAGGGGTTGAGCAGAAAGCATACAACTTACCGGTAGGAGCCCACTTAATGGTGAACGATGGTGAGAAAATCAAGGCAGGTAAAGTCTTAATCAAGATTCCGAGAAAATCTGCAAAAGCAGGGGATATTACCGGAGGTCTTCCAAGGGTTACCGAACTGTTCGAGGCAAGAAACCCATCCAACCCGGCTGTGGTAACTGAAATCGACGGGGTAGTTTCTTACGGAAAAATCAAAAGAGGTAACCGGGAACTTATCGTGGAAGCAAAAACAGGAGAAAGAAAAATTTATCTTGTTAAGCTATCCAACCAAATCCTGGTACAGGAGAATGACTTCGTGAGAGCAGGTTCACCGCTTTCCGACGGTTCCATCACTCCGGATGACATCTTGAGAATCAAAGGCCCAACGGCGGTTCAGGAATATCTGGTAAATGAAATTCAGGAAGTATACCGTCTTCAGGGGGTGAAAATCGATGATAAGCATTTTGAAATCATTGTAAGACAGATGATGACGAAAGTATCAATTGTTGATGGTGGAGACACCCAGTTCCTTGAAGGAGCCCTTGAACACAAATACGACTTCCTGGAAGAAAACAACAGGGTATTCGGCCTTAAAGTGGTTGTAGATGCGGGAGATTCCAAAGTATTCCAGCCAGGTCAGATGATTACGGCAAGAGAACTGAGGGATGAAAACTCCAAGCTGAAGCGTGAAGACCAGGCATTGGTGGAAGTGAGAGAAGCGTTACCGGCCACTGCAACACCAGTGTTACAGGGGATCACCAGAGCGGCTCTCCAGACGAAGTCCTTCATGTCTGCGGCATCCTTCCAGGAAACAACCAAAGTATTGAACGAAGCGGCTGTAGCAGGTAAGGTAGACGAGCTGAACGGTCTTAAGGAAAATGTAATCGTAGGACATAGAATCCCTGCAGGTACAGGTCTTAAGGAATACCAGAGCGTGATCGTAGGTTCTAAAAAAGAATTCGAAGATCTTAACTAAAATTAATGATTCGGAAATTTGAGGTTTGGATTTATTTTTATATTTTCACAACCTCAAAATTTCGAATAAAAAAATATTTATAACAAATGGACAACAATCAAAATCCACAGGACGGAAACATCAACATCGAATTAAACGAAATGGTAGCAGCAGGAATCTATGCTAACTTAGCATTGGTAAACCACTCGCCATCTGAATTCGTAGTAGATTTCATCCAGTTAATGCCAGGTGTACAGCAGGCTAAAGTAAGATCAAGAGTAATTCTTGCTCCGCTTCACGCCAAGAGAGTACTTTCTGCTCTTCAGCAAAACATTGCGAATTATGAGCAGCAATTCGGAGAAATCAAAGAAGTTGAGCCTTTCGTATTAGGAGGAAACAACGTACAGGCTTAAGATTTTTCTTACATAAAAATAAGATGCCCCGGTGAAATCACCGGGGCATTTTTATTGATTAAAAAAATATATTTATTTCACCATTGAAACTAATCTTAAAATGCCATTGGACTGAGCAACAATTGGTAATAGACTTTTTTCTATTGCATCAAATGCTGATTTTATCTTTTCATGATCAATTGTAACCCAAATTATTATACTTATTTTTTAATCCTTTAATTTTATTTTTGAGTGTTTAAATATAAATAAGCCAGAGCAGTAAACTTATAATTAATGAAATCGACACTGTGATAATTAATTGGTTATTCATGATTTTTTGTTTCAAATTTACTATAATAATTAAATGACTACGGAAATCCGTAAACTGCACCTTTTTATAGACAGACTTAAGAAAATAAATAAAAAATAACATACAGACTTCACAATTGTATATCTTTGCTGTTGGGTAAGATTCAAAGAATATGGTAAATAATCAGTTTATTCTCAATAAATTCGGCTTTATGGGTAGCGAATTTTTAAATGAGATCGACCGCCATGCTGTTATCACCAGCATTAAAGCAAAAACCGAAATCGTTCGGGAAGGGCAGAAGAACAAATTTGTTCCCTTTCTCATTACCGGTTCCGTAAAGGTTTTTACGCTTAATGACGGGCGTGAGCTTGTTTATTATTACATCCGGAAAAACGATACCTGTATGATGACCTTTTCGTCCATCCTCACAGATTACATCAGCCGTGTATATGCAATGGCCGAAGAGGATTCAGAAATTATGCTGATACCGGTTTCCGTGATCCATGAATGGCTGATCCGCTTTCCGGCTATCAATAAAGTTTTTTATCATGAATATGACAAGCGGTTTTCTGATGTGATGAGCATGGTGAATGATGCCGTTTTCCACAGGCTCGACAAGCGGGTGCTGAACTATATCCGCCAGCAGATCACCATGACCGGAAACAATCCTATCCGGCTTACCCACCGTGAAATTGCGGGAAACCTGGGTACTTCGCGCGAGGTAATCAGCAGGGTACTGAAGAAAATGGAGAATGAAGGGGAACTTACACAGACCAAAGAAGGGATAAAAATACCTGTAAAAGAACAAGTTACAGATAGTGGTGCCTTGGGTATAATTTATAATCCGTAAAAACATCTGTCTTGGTGACTTTTATCACACACTTATAAAATCACAAGTCGATAATTTTGTCATACAACTTTAATGCAACGTGTATGACGAAAACTCTCTTATTTTTGTCAGTATTTGCTTCAGGAATCCTGTTTGCCCAGGAAGATTTGCTGAAGGATATTGATACGGTTCAGGCGCCCGCTGAAAATTCGCAACCTGCTTTTAAAGCACTTCAGATTGTTACGGGACAATCCACCAAACTCTCCGCAAAAAACGAATGGTATATCGTGGTGGCTCACCGCTTCGGTGATGTAAGCAGGGGATTCAAGGACTTCTTCGGTCTTGATGATGCTTCTACCAAGCTGGGTGTTATTTACGGGGCCACCGACTGGCTTTCCCTCAGCCTTTCCCGGGAAACCAACCTCAAGACTTTCGAAGGCGGCGCCAAATACAGGCTGGTGAAGCAAAACGAAAACTTTCCGGTAGATGTAGCAGGCTATCATGTGATGGCCGTCAATACGGACCTCAGCAAAGACAATTATCCGTACCTGAAGTTTAACGACAGGCTGTCTTATCTTACACAGGCTCTGGTCTCCAGACGCTTCAGCGACAGCTTTTCCCTTCAGCTGACGCCATCCTATGTTCACAAAAATCTTTATGATCCCGCAGCGGAGGATAAAAACCAGTTCCTGGCAGGACTCGGCGGCCGGTATAAGATTTCAAAAAGAATTTCCATCAATGCCGAGTATTTTGTGAACTTTGACAACCACAGTTTCTATAAAAACCCGCTTTCCCTGGGAATGGATATAGAAACGGGAGGGCACGTATTCCAGCTGCTGTTTACCAATTCCCAGCTGAATTCGGACATCGGCTACCTTACCAATGCGGCAGGACGATGGGACAAAGGACAGATTTTCTTCGGGTTTAACCTTTACAGAGTATTTTAAGTATGAAAAAGTTTATGTATATCATTTCATCAGCGGTATTGGTTACAGCCTGTGAAAGCAGGACTTATGAGGAAATATCCGATAAAACGCCTATAGCCGGACAGGTGACTTATGCCAAAGATGTAAAACCGGTTATGGATGCCAACTGTGCCGGATGCCACTCACCGGGGCCGCTGGCATTAACGAATTATAATCAGGTAAAAAACAATATCGATAACATCATTGACCGTATCAACAGACCGAACGGTGATCCTGCCAAAATGCCGCAGGGCGGAAGCCTTTCTCCCGCGCAGATCAGCATCATCGCCAAGTGGAAATCTGACGGTCTCAAAGAAAACTAAACCAATATGAAAAAGCTTGCATCATGCATCACAGTATTCCTGCTTGCCGGAATGGTTTCCGCACAGAAATATATGACCAAAACAGGAAAAGTATCCTTTGAGGCATCTATCCCTATGTTTGAGGATGTCTTTGCCCAGGATGACAATAACGTAGCGGTGATCAATACCGATACCGGTGATTTCGCATCTGTCTCAGTCGTGAAGAACTTCCATTTCAAGACAAAGCTTATGGAAGAACATTTCAATGAAAGCTATGCGGAAACGGCAAAATATCCCAAAACCACTTTTACCGGGAAGCTGGTGAATTTTGACAAGGATAAACTTTCCGGAAGCCCGCAGAAATATACCGTTCAGGGAAAGCTTAATTTTCACGGCGTGGAGAAAGCCTATACTTCCACAGCTTCTGTATACAGTAAAGACGGGAAAATCTACATGTCCGGAGGATTTGTGGTAAAATCTGCCGATCATAAAGTGACCATTCCTAAAATGGTGATGAAGAAAGTAGCGGAAAGCGTGAATGTACAGTATAATTATGTCCTCGTAAAACAATGAAAAAGGTAATTCTTTTCATAGGCTTCTTTCTGAACTTTGCATATATGACAGCTCAGGAAAAAGCAAAATCCATCTACGATATTGCAAGAAGCGGTACGGTAGATGAGATAAAGGAACTGATGACAACGGATCCGGACATCATCAACCAGACCAATGAAAACGGATTCTCTCCGTTAATCCTTGCCTGCTACAGAGGCAATGAAGCCGTGGCTAAGTTTTTGATAGACCATGTAAAGGACCTGAATTATAAAAGTAAGGAAGGAACAGCCCTTGCAGGGCTGTCCGTGAAATACAATAAGCAGCTGGCCTCTTACCTGTTGCAGAAAAATGCCGATCCCAATATTGCCGATGCTACGGGAGCAACCCCGCTTTCATGGGCCGTAAAGTTCGGGAACCGGGAAATGGTGGAAATGCTCCTCAGGCATAAAGCCGATAAAACCATAAAGGATGCCCAGGGAATGACCCCTTTCGAATACGCTTTACAGACAAACAATAAAGAAATAATTAATCTGCTTAAAATTAACGAATGAAAAAACTTTTACTTACTTTATCATTAGCGGCAGCTTCCTCGTTCAGCGCGCAGTATTCGTCAGGAGTAGTAAGCCTTCCTGCTGCCGGAATGACGGTAAAGCTGGATACCAATGCTACCACCGTTACTATTACCCTGACCGGAGACAGCAATTCCATGCTTGGGATTGGCTTCGGAAGTTCAGGTATGGCGTCAGGATCAGACGGCTTTATCTATAACTCGTCTTCCAGCCGTGACTATACCTTCAACGGATTTACTTCCCCTTCAGCTGATGCGGTACAGGACTGGACCCAGACGTCAAATACGGTTTCCGGGAGTACCAGAACAGTAGTGGCCACACGTTCACTCAATGGAGGAACAGGAGATTTTGCGATTCCGAATGCTCCGGGAAACATCAATATCTTTTATGCGAGAGCAGGAGGCAGCCAGGCAATTGCCTATCACAGCGGAGGAACCAGAAGCTATGCCACACTTACCATGGGTGCCGTACTGGCTACCGGAGAAGTGGAAGCGAAGAAAAGCAGCATCGTACTCTACCCGAATCCGGCAAAAGAAACGGTAAGCTTTAAAAATATTGATAAAATCAGCTCCGTCGATATTTATGAATCTACGGGAAGAAAAGTGAAGTCCGTAAAAACGGATGGGAAGGAAATCAGCGTTGCTGAACTGAAAGCCGGGAATTACTATCTTGAAGTGACCCTCAAAGACGGTTCTGTATCCTTCGAAAAACTCATCAAAGAATAGGGAAACACATATTTTCTATATCGTGAAGCCACTGCTGCAAAGCAGTGGTTTCTTTTTTTAAGGCTGTTCTTTGTTGAAGTTCTGCTGTTGCATTATTAAATTTAATTGTTTTTTAACCCTTAAAATTTCTGTTTCACAGCCGCCGCCGGTACCTTTGCAGAAAATTTAATCAATGAAGAAGGGACTTACACTTTTATTTTTTGTTCTGCTCATTGCCGTTTCCGGCCAGAAAGCTGTAATTGATACGGCTCAGGTTTCGGTCGCCGGCCGCTACAACAGCAGGGAAGCACAGGAAAAACCTTATGTAATCATGATTTCCACAGACGGTTTCCGGTACGATTATGCCGGAAAATACCACGCTGAAAACCTTCTGAAATATGCAGGGCAGGGCGTCAGAGCCAAAGCAATGATTCCCGGATACCCAAGCATCACTTTTCCGAACCACTGGACCCTGATGACCGGTTTGTATCCTGCACACCATGGACTGATCGATAATTATTTCCACGATTACAAGAGAAATGAAAATTATGCAATGAGCAATAAGCAGAATGCCGAAGACGGAAGCTGGTATGGCGGAACTCCGCTCTGGGCATTGGCCGAGCAGCAGGGAATGGTTTCCGCTTCCATGATGTGGGTAGGTTCTGCAAGCAATGCAGGCGGAAGAAGGCCTTCCTACTATTATCCTTACCATGAAAAATTCTCACCTTCTGAAAAGGTGGATAAGGTGATCAGCTGGCTAAGGCTGCCGACGGACAGAAGGCCGCATTTCATTTCCCTGTATTTCCCCGAAGTGGATGCCAGCGGACATCATCACGGGCCGGATTCAAAAGAGACGGAAGATGCCGTACATCTGGTAGACCGGGCTATTGGCGATCTGGTTCGGAAAGTAAATGACCTCGGACTGAAAAACGTGAATTTTGTTTTTGTTTCCGATCACGGAATGATTAAAGTAGACGGCGGAAGCCCGCTGGAAATTCCCTCCATACTGTTGAACAAAGAGAAATTCGATTATTATAATTCCCAGACTCTGCTGAGGGTGTATGTGAAAAATCCGGCTGATATAAAAAAAACATACAGAAAATTGAAGGCCGGTAAAACGCAGGATTATGAAGTCTATCTCGATAAAAAGCTTCCCGGATATCTCCATTTTGCAACAAAAGACGACCGCTATGGCAGGGTAGGGCAGATTCTTCTGATTCCGGAAGCACCGAAAATATTCCTGGAGAAAGGAAAGAAGTCTTCCGTAGGAAAACATGGTTATAACCCAAGGCTGGTGCCGGAAATGAAATCCACCTTCTTCGCCTGGGGCCCCGCCTTTGCATCCGGGCTTACCATAGATGAATTTGAAAATGTAAATGTCTATCCGCTGGTAGCTGAAGTTTTGGGACTGAAAGTATCAGATCCTATCGACGGGAAATTGAAAGTCCTGAAAAAAGTCCTGAAGGAAAGATAATTGTATAATCATGTAACAATGTAACAATGTAACAATGTAACAATGTAACAATGTAACAGTTTATCAATGTAACAATATATGAATATGGAAATGTAATGATGCAATTATGTAGTGATGTGATCGCTTAATTGATATTTAATATGAAATCAAGCCGTGACCGGGTTATAAGGCTGGAAGAAGAATGAAGCAGGATGTCGAATGCCGGAAGTTTCTTTTGTTAATGTTATCATCAAAAGTATTCATTAAGTCATTTATTAATGATCAATAAAAAAGCTCTTCAAAACTGAAGAGCTTTTATCGGAAACAAACGAAGTTTTATAAAGACTGCATATCAATGACAAAGCGGTATTTCACATCGCTTTTCAGCATTCTTTCATACGCTTCGTTGATCTCCTGCATCTTAATCACCTCAATATCGGAAACGATATTGTGTTCGCCGCAGAAGTCCAGCATTTCCTGGGTTTCGGCAATTCCTCCGATCAGGGAACCGGCTACTGAGCGGCGCTGGAAGATCATCGGTAACGTACTTGGCTTAACCTCTTCAAACTGTCCCACAAAACCTACCAGCACCAAAGTACCGTCCAATGCTACCGTCTGCATATAAGGGTTGATATCATGCTCGTAAGGAACGGTGTCGATAATGACATCAAATTTACCCTGTACGCTTTTCATATGGGAATCATCAGTAGAGATAATCACATGGT
>JAKOOI010000094.1 GCA_022701475.1 Weeksellaceae bacterium | reverse complement strand
CGAACGGGAAATGCTGGGATCCTTTAACCATGGTTCCATGGCCAATGCCATGCCTATGGCTATCGGTGCCGCCTTAGCTCATAAAGATAAACAGGTCATTGCCCTGTGCGGTGACGGCGGGCTGTCCATGCTGCTTGGAGATATGGCTACCATTTTCCAATATAAGCTGCCGGTAAAGCTGATTGTCTTTAACAACCGCTCTCTGGGAATGGTAAAACTGGAAATGGAGGTAGCCGGAATGCCGGATAATGAAACGGATATGGTGAACCCGGATTTTGCCATGCTTGCCCAGGTTATGGGATATCCCGGTAAGAATGTGCACCGCCCGGATGAGGTTGAAGCTGCGATAAAAGAGTGCCTGGAGCATGACGGCCCTTATCTTTTAAATGTTTTTACCAATCCGAATGCATTGGCACTGCCGCCTAAAATAGAAGCTAACCAGGTCCTGGGAATGACAAAAGCAATGACCCAATTGATGCTGGGCGGTAAAATGGAGGAAGTGCTGGATACCGTGAAGAGCAATTACAAACATGTTAAAGACCTACTGTAATGAGTACTTCATTAAAGAGGTTCTACATCATTGCCTGGGTTTTCGGGCTGGTATTCTACTTCCTGGATTATGTCATCAGATCGGCTCCGGCAGTAATGATTCCCCAGCTGGTTGATAATTTCAATACTACCGAGCTGAAGCTGATCAGCATGGTAGGAACCTATTATTATACCTATTCTACCTGCAGTCTTATTGCAGGGATAGCACTGGATAAATTCGGCAGTAAAAGATCTCTGTTCATCGGAACGCTGATCTTAGGGGTCGGCTGCCTTCTGTTCCTGGCTTCAAGTCAGGTGGCAGGGATTACCGGAAGGCTCCTGCAGGGCGCGGGATGTGCTTTTGCTTTCCCGGGATGCGTATATCTGGCCAGCAAAGGTTTTTCTTCCAAATCCCTGGCAACAGCCATCGGGGCAACCCAATGCATCGGGATGCTGGGCGGTACGGCCGGGCAATTTGTGGTGGGGCCATGGGTAGAGCAGGGTGTTAACATCAACACGTTCTGGCTGTGGTCCGGAATAGCCACCGTTATTACGGCATTCTGCCTGTTTTTCGTCATTCCGAAAGAAAAAAATGAGGAAAAATCATCGGCCGATACTTCAAAGCCTGTCGGATATCTCGAACCGTATAAGATTGTCTTCAGTAATCCGCAGTCCTGGTTATGCGGAATTATTTCCGGACTGCTGTTTGCCCCGACCACCATTTTTGCCATGACCTGGGCCGTCGCCTTTTTCGAAAAAGACCGGCAGCTCGTTTTTCATGAGGCGGCTGTAACCAGTGCTATGGTAGCATTCGGATGGGTTTTCGGGTGTCCTTTGCTGGGATTTATTACCGATAAGATCGGGAGACGGAAACCTGTTCTTGTAGCAGGCGCAGTAGTCATGATCCTCAGTCTTCTGCAATTGATTTACCTTCCGGAACTTTATCCTGCGAAGGTCAGTATGTTCATCGTAGGGCTGGGTTCCGGAGCTGCGATGATTCCCTATTCCGTAATCAAGGAAGCCAATCCGGATTTCGTGAAGGGAAGTGCTACCGGAGCAATTAATTTTATTACTTTCGGTGTTACTACCTTTCTGAGTCCGGTTTTCAGCAGGTGGTTCGGGAAAAGCCTCGGCACAGTACCCGGAACGGAACATTTCCAGCACTCGGTCCTGTTCTGGATTGCAGGAATTGTCCTGGCCATCCTGATTTCGCTGTTGCTGAAGGAAACAGGAAGCAGAAATCAACAAACAATAATACAGGCTGCTCATTAAACAATAGACTCCGCCTTAGTGCGGAGTTTTAAATTTTTATCGTATTTCAATGGCCGAAGAATCTTCGGAAATACA
Source organism: Weeksellaceae bacterium (assembly GCA_022701475.1). Classification (GTDB taxonomy): domain Bacteria; phylum Bacteroidota; class Bacteroidia; order Flavobacteriales; family Weeksellaceae; genus Chryseobacterium. Next base: position 5,175 of record JAKOOI010000094.1, on the reverse strand, counting down.
GATTTTACAAAAGAGTTCCTGAAGGGATAAAAAGCATCAGAAAAAAATGGAGCCCGGCCAGCATTCATGGTGAACCTGTGAATTACCGGTTCAGGCTCCTGCTGAGCTTTTCAATACCTAAGTAATTCTCCTGACATTCTGTCACAATATTTTGTATCTTTGCAGACTTAATCTGTTCAACGTGTTGGGTTCAGAATGCAGAGCGTACGCTTTGGGCCTCAAACATTGGACCTTAAATCTATCGAAGTGCAGGAAAAATATATAGACGAAACAAAGCAGGGCGAAGCTTTTGCCGTTGCCGAAAGAGACGGGAATTCCAAGAAGCTTTTCCTGGAAAGCTACGGATGCCAGATGAACTTTTCAGATTCTGAGATTGTAGCTTCCATCCTTAATGAACAGGGATACAATACCACCCTGAAAGTGGAAGAGGCCGATTTAATTCTCCTCAATACCTGTTCCATCCGTGAGAAAGCCGAACAGACCGTCCGGATGCGTCTTTCCCAGTTTAAAAACCTGAAAAAAGAAAAGCCGAACATGACAGTGGGGGTTCTTGGATGCATGGCGGAAAGGCTGAAAACAAAATTCCTGGAAGAAGAGCAGCTGGTGGATCTGGTAGTAGGTCCTGATGCCTACAGGGATTTACCGAACCTTTTAAAGGAAACCGAAGACGGGAGGGATGCTATTAATGTGATCCTTTCAAAAGAGGAAACCTATGCCGATATCAACCCGGTACGTCTCGGCGGAAACGGCGTGACTGCCTATGTAACGATTACCAGGGGCTGCGATAACATGTGTACTTTCTGTGTTGTCCCGTTTACAAGAGGAAGGGAAAGAAGCCGGGATCCGCATTCCATCCTGCAGGAATGTAAAGACCTGCGCGACAGCGGTTACAAAGAGATTACCCTGCTGGGCCAGAATGTAGATTCTTATCTCTGGTATGGCGGAGGTCCCAAGAAAGATTTTGCCAAAGCTTCTGAAATGCAGAAAGCAACCGCCGTGAATTTTGCCCAGCTGCTCGACCTGGTAGCGAAAGCCGTTCCTGAAATGAGAATCCGTTTTTCTACCTCCAATCCGCAGGATATGAGCCTGGATGTGTTCAGGATGATTGCAAAGCACGAAAATATCTGTAAATACGTCCACCTGCCGGTACAAAGCGGAAGCAATGCCATGCTGGAAGCCATGAACAGGCAGCATACCCGTGAAGAATACCTCGATCTGATCCGGAAAGCCAAGGAGATTGTTCCGGATATTGCGTTCTCCCAGGATATGATCGTCGGGTTCTGTAATGAAACGGAACAGGATCATCAGGACACTTTAAGCCTGATGAAAGAAGTAGAATATGATTATGGATATATGTTTGCCTATTCGGAAAGACCGGGAACACCGGCTCATAAAAAGATGGAAGACAATATTCCGGCGGATGTAAAGCAGCGGCGTCTGGCAGAAGTGATTGCCTTGCAGGGGGAACTCTCAAGAAACCGGATGAAATCGTATGTAGGAAAGACCCATACAGTACTTATTGAGGGTGTTTCCAAAAAGAATAAAAACCAGTGGAAAGGCAGAAATTCACAGAACGCTGTCTGTGTATTTGATATGCTGGAAGGACAGAAGATCGGTGACCTGGTGGATGTTTTTATATTCGACAATACCCAGGGCACACTTTTAGGGGAAACGGTTGCAAAATAATGATGTCTGACGGATTAACCAATGAACAGCTTTTAAAGAATATTTCCGCATTGCTTGAAAATGCACGGAATAAAGTTGTTGTTGCCGTTAATCAGACCATTGTGCTTACCTACTTTGAAATCGGAAGAATGATCGTGGAGGATGAGCAGCATGGTGAAAGCCGGGCGGAATACGGAAAAGAACAGCTTAAGTTTATTTCTAAGAATCTGACGAAAAAATTTGGTAAAGGTTTCTCAGAAACAAATCTTAAACAGATGAGGCAATTTTTCCTGTCTTATTCAATTGGTCGGACAGTGTCTGACGAATCTGAAAGTTTAGATACAATTCAACAGTCACCACTTGTTAATTTCAATCTCTCCTGGTCGCATTATCTGAAGTTGATGCGGATTAAAGATCCGGATGAAAGAAGTTTTTATGAAATAGAAAGCTATAAAAACCATTGGAGTCTTCGGGAGCTGGAAAGACAGTATGACTCTGCTTTGTATACTAGATTGTCGTTAAGTAAGAATAAGGAAGAGATTTTTCAGCTCGCTGAAAGAGGGCAGATCATAGAAAAGCCGAAAGACCTGATTAAAGATCCTTACATCCTGGAATTTTTAGGCTTATTTGAAAAACCGGATTATTCCGAAAATGATCTGGAATCTGAATTAATTGATAAATTAGAACACTTTCTCCTTGAATTGGGGAATGGCTTTACATTCGTCGGAAGACAGCAAAGGATTACTTTTGAAGAAAAGCATTTTTATATTGATCTGGTATTTTATAATAGGATTCTAAAATGTTTTGTATTGATTGATCTGAAAATCGGAGAGCTGAAACATCAGGACATTGGACAGATGCAGATGTACGTCAATTATTATGATCGTGAAAAACGTCTTGAGGATGAAAATAAAACCATAGGGATTATTCTTTGTCAGGATAAAAGTGAGGCCCTTGTCCAATATACCTTACCGGAGAATAACGAACAGATTTTTGCCAGTAAATATTTTACAGTATTGCCAAGTAAACAGGATTTTATTAACATTTTAAACTCAGACAATGGAAAAGTTTCATAAATATTGCCTAAGTGTATTGTTGGTAATCATCTGCAGCAATATTTCAGCCCAGATCAGCAATGGAAATGCTGAAAGTGAAAACTGTAAACAGCTCTATAGGCTATATCATCAGATATTAAGTCATCATGCTGAAATATTACAAAAGGTTCCTGCAGAAAATGCTGCGCCTTGTTTTACGATCAGTCAGAAGCGGCCTGCCGGTCATCTTGTCGGCAGCATTTTTAAAGAAAGAGAACATAAGGATTTTTATAAGAAAATATCAGGAACAGATTTTTTCCCACAGGAAAAGCATCATCATCTCCTGAAAAACTTTGAAAAGAAAAGCAGGGAGCAGCTCTTTGCCCGGAATTTATATTTTAAAACAAAGGTTTCAAAAGTCAGAAACAAAGATTATTTAAATACGGCAGGTTAATTATTAAAACGGGAAATCATTTAAAAATTAATCAGATAGCAGGAAGCTGCTGAAAAATAATCTAACACTTTTACTTATGAGCAACGACTTACAGAATATAAAAAACCGTTTCGGAATCATCGGAAATTTTCCGGCACTTAACCGGGCGCTGGAAAAATCCATCCAGGTAGCACCCACAGACATCTCCGTATTAGTCATCGGGGAAAGCGGGGTTGGGAAAGAATTCATCCCTAAAATTATCCATTCGGAATCCAAAAGGAAACATCAGCCTTACATTGTGGTCAACTGCGGAGCCATTCCGGAAGGAACCATTGACTCTGAATTGTTCGGACATGAAAAAGGAGCGTTCACCGGAGCAACAGCCACCCGGAAGGGCTACTTTGAAGTAGCTGACGGCGGTACAATTTTCCTGGATGAGGTAGGGGAACTTCCTTTACAGACCCAGGTACGCCTGCTGCGGGTACTGGAAAGCGGCGAATTCATGAAAGTAGGGTCCTCCCAGGTCCAGAAAACCAATGTAAGGATCGTAGCTGCCACCAACGTCAATATGATGAAGGCCATCCAGGACGGCCGCTTCCGGGAAGACCTGTATTACCGTCTCAATACCGTACAGATCGATATGCCGCCGCTGAGGGAAAGAAAAGGCGATATTCATCTCTTATTCAGGAAATTTGCCATTGACTTTGCCGAAAAATACCGGATGCCCGAGCTGGAACTGGAGCCGGGGGCCGTTCATTACGTTGAAAATTATACTTTCCCCGGAAATATACGCCAGCTGAGAAATCTGGTGGAGCAGATGACGGTTGTCGAGAGAAACAGGCACGTCACCGTAGACAAGCTGGCAGAATATATCCCGATGGAAAGCCATCTTCCGATGGTTGTCAATACCCCCAATTCCCCGAAGCAAAGCGATTTCGGAAACGAAAGAGAAATCATGTACAAAATCCTTTTTGATATGAGGAACGATATCAATGATTTAAAATCCCTAACTTCGGAACTGATTAAAAACCGCGGGAATGCAGACCTGAGCAATCAGGAGAAAAACCTGATCAACAGGATCTACACCCCTGAAGCCCAGCAGAATGCATCGCCCAATTCCCTGCTGTACTTTGAAAACAATACCGGAAATGATCATCCTGTAGTCCAGAATCCCACCATCATTTCAGGATCTGATGACAGTTATGAGGATTTTGAGGACATTGAGGTGGAAGAGCACCGGCCGGAATCCCTTTCGTTACAGAACAATGAAAAGGATCTGATTATCAAAGCACTGGAAAAGCACAAAGGCAGGAGGAATAAGGCAGCGGATGAGCTGGGGATTTCACAGCGGACGTTATACAGGAAAATAAAACAATATAATCTGGAAGAATAAATTAAACCTATGAATACATTAAATGCAAGACCCGTAAATTTCAGAATGGGCGAATATATCAACAGCGGATACAGTTTTTTCAAAGATCATTTCGGTGATATCTTTGTCGCTTTCCTGTTATGCTGTGTGATGTCTTTAATTCCTTTCTGCGGTCTGCTGGCATTAGGTAATTTTTATAAATACTGCAGAGGCCTTCGCAGGAAAGAGCGAGTAAGTACAGGCGATATCTTTAATTTTGATAATTTTATGCCTTACTTTATACTGCAGCTGATTCTTATAGGAGTATTGATTGCATTAACTGTTCCGATGCCTATCTTTATCATGGTAATGTCCGGCGGAGGAAATGCTGCCGCCATTTTCGGAATCATTTACATAGTATATCTGCTGTTCTTTATAGTTGCTGCTTTTGTCCTTACGATTAAAACTTTCTATATGACCGCTCTGATTTCACTGGGTGGAATTACGGATCTTAAAACAGCGTGGAAAATGTCCGCTATCATGACCAAGGGCAATGGGCTTACCGTGTTTTTATTCCTTTTTGTGATCAGTTTACTGGCCAATCTGGGTATATTGGCCTGCGGTATCGGATTGCTCTTTACCATGCCGTTTGTCCGTGTGGCGATCTACTTTGCTCTGGAAGACGGGATGCA
>JAKOOI010000085.1 GCA_022701475.1 Weeksellaceae bacterium | reverse complement strand
AAGACCAGTTCAACGAAATGATCATGATCGGCCTGCGGACCACCTGGGGTGTTGATCTTGAAAGCTTAAAAGAAAAATTCGATGACCGGATCCTGGAGCATTTCCAAAGTGAAATCAGGCACAAGCTGCAGGAAGAAATCCTCATCATCGAAAACAATCACCTCAAAATTCCGGAAAAGCACTGGTTTATGGCGGATGGTATTGCTTCCGACCTTTTTATGGTGTGACCCGGAAAGGCAGCTGAACGGACTGTGAAAAACTTCCGGCTCCCGCTCCGGGCATCCAACAATTTCCGTATTTTTGCATCAAATTTCAGCTTCATTTTGAAAACTAAGAAAAAGAATTATTCGCATCTTTCACCTGGGCAGCCGATCGGGATTTTCGACAGCGGGGTGGGCGGTTTAACGGTGGCCAAGGAAATCAAAAGGCTTCTTCCCCATGAAGACCTGATTTATTTCGGGGATACCAAGCACCTTCCGTACGGGGAAAAATCGAAGGAAGCCATTATAGAATATTCTACCAAGATCACCAATTTCCTGCTGACCCAGAACTGCAAGGCCATTGTTATCGCCTGCAATACGGCCACAGCCAATGCCCTGACTGAAGTGATGGCTTCCGTGGCAGGAAAGGTACCGGTAATCGATGTCATCAATCCCGTTGCGGAAAAAGTGTCCTATGAAATCCACAACAACGTGGGCGTAATTGCCACCAAGGCCACTGTCAATTCAGGGCTGTACAAGAAAAGCATCCGGAAGCACAACAAATGGATCAGGGTAGATGAGCTGGCCACGCCACTGCTGGTTCCGGCCATTGAAGAAGGTTTCAAAAACCACCCGATTACCCATGCTATCATTTATAATTACCTGAGCAACAATAAGCTGAAAAACATCGAAACCCTGATCTTGGGATGTACCCATTATCCTTTGCTGATTGATGAGATCAAGCAGTATTACGGGAACCGCGTCCGCGTCATCGACTCCCCGAACATCGTAGCAAACCATCTGAAAAGCATCCTGGACAAGCATCATCTCCTCCGGGAAAGCAACGTCAGCCCGAAATACCACTTCTATCTCTCGGACCTTACCAAGAATTTCGAGAAAATTTCCAAAAAGTTCTTTGGGAAAACCATTGATCTCGAGCTGAAAGTACTGTAAAGTAAAAAAGCTGTTTCAAATCATTGAAACAGCTTTTTGTTTTGAAATTCTTACATTTCCACGATCACCTTTTCCCTGTCCAGTCTTGTCTTCGGTGTATGTGCCGGCTGGTTCGTATCTTCTTCCGATCTTTTTCCGACCGTTACGGCAAAAAGGGTTTCATATTCCGGATTTCCGATGATTTCATCGTACTTATCATTTTCAATGCCTTCCATAGGAGTGGAATCAAGGCCCATTTCCGCACAGGCGGAAAGCAATACGCCCAATGAAAGGTAGACCTGGTGGGCCATCCATGATCTGATGGCGGTTTCGCCTTTAGGCTTCACGAAGTTTTTATAGTAATTCACGGAACCTTCGGGAAGGGTGCCCTCGATCCGGCGTTCAAAATCGTCAGGGTTTTTCAGCACGCGGAAGATGATCAGGAGCTGGCTGTGATCCACTTTCTCCTTATTCCAGTAAGAAGCTCCGGCAAATTTTTCCCTGTTTTCCGAAGTGTTATTTATAAATACGAAGTTCCAGGGCTGGCTGTTGATGGAGGACGGGCTCAGATGCAGGATGTCTTTCAGCTGCTGAACGGTTTCTTCACTTATTGTTCCCTGCGGATCATATTTTTTTACCGTATACCGCAATTTCATTTTTTCTAAAAAGCTCATAATTTGTACTATCTTTTTTATAGTTGCAAAACTAATGTATGTTATTTGTTTTTGCAATAACGGTACAATATGATAGTATAAAATAGCAAGGCAATCTGCACCATTACATCACTGAAGGAACCTGAAGTAGATCACGCAATCTTCAGGAAGACAGGCCGGGCAGCTGCCGGCGCATGAAAAAGGATCCGGTAGAACTATTGGTTTATTATAAGAATGAGGAGGCAGAGCACAGATGCCCGGAAAACAAAAAATCAGGAAAAATTCCTGATTATTCTGCTGATTCTGTGAATGTTGTTTCTTCTTCCCTATTTGGCCTGAAGAAGCTGAAGCTAACATTGCCGTACTTCCTTGTGTCCGTCAGGTTGGGATGGTCCAGTTTCATCCGGCTCTGGTGCTCGATGATGAGGACCCCGTTCTCTTTCAGGTATTTGTTGTTTAGGACCAGGGAAATAATCTCGCGGTATTTTTTTTCTTCCGTTTCGAAAGGAGCATCCGAAAAAACGATTTCAAAAGCTTTCCTGTTACGGAATTTTTTCAGCCAGTCGAAAACATCGCCCCGCTGAACGCTTACCTGCAGGCTGAAGCCCAGCTCGGAAGCGGTGGAATTCAGGAAGCTGGTGTGCTTGGGATTCATTTCTACGGAAGTCACATCCTGGCATCCCCGGGAAGCAAATTCAAAGCTGATGGATCCGATACCTGCGAACAGGTCCAGGACAGCAATTGACTGCATATCATACGTATTCTCCAGGATACTGAAAAGCGCTTCCTTTGCAAAATCCGTAGTGGGCCTTACCTCGAAATTCTTCGGCGCGGCTATTTTTTTGGCTTTCCATTTGCCTGAGATGATTCTGTACATAATATAAAGTTGTAGATTAGAGCAACAGGCTGCCGGAGCCGGCCTTCTGATTGCAGAACCTAATTTAAGATAAAATTTTTATTTGGAACGTTGTCAAATACAATTTTCAGGTTCTTCACGAATTTGCGGAGCTCGGAAATAAACGTTTCGTTCTCTGT
>JAKOOI010000071.1 GCA_022701475.1 Weeksellaceae bacterium | reverse complement strand
GACAGCAATACATTACATGATAGAATATTTTGCATAAAAACCCATAATTACTGATAATTTACACAATTCACATTATATGTATTGAAAAATCCCAGGCCTTGATTTCACCGTTATTACTTATTTATGTGAGTCTATTTCAGATTATGGTATTGTCTGTGATTCAGGTCCTGGACCTGATCTGCGGTCAGATCGATAAGACTTCCTATTTTAAGGTGTGCAGCATCAAATTCAGCATGATCATATTGGTTTCCGGCAGGAACAGCAACCACAGTCATTCCGGCAGCCAGAGCAGCAGCCATCCCGGATTTTGAATCTTCGAATACGATACATTGTGCAGCATCAACCGACAGGTTGGAAGCCATTTGAATATAGATATCAGGAGCCGGTTTCCCTTTGATAACAGACTCTGCTGAAAGCACAGCATCGAAACAGGATTCAATATTTAACTTTTTTAATACTTTGGGAATAAGAACAGCCGGCGCATTGGTAGCAAGGCCGATCTTATAACCTGCTTGCCTGAAATAAACCAGGGTCTCCATGACTCCGGGCATTATTTTCCCATGGAGACCGATAAGCTCCCCTACCTCTTTTATAACTTTCATCTCAATATCGGGTATGCTTATGCCCTTCCACGGCTTAAAGCGGAACCAATACTCTGTTACTTCCCTTGTAGTCATCCGACTTGTCACGGATGAATGAACCTCAGTCACCTCGATTCCTAAAGATCCGAAAACTTCTCTTTCGGCAGATTGCCAGAAAGGTTCGGAATCGATCAGCAAACCGTCCATATCAAAGATTACTGCTTTCATATTTATTTAATTATTCCCGTAATGCATTTTTCATCTATCCGGATGATTCCGGAACTTATGACTTCAGAATGTTTATTTTGAAGCATTGGCCTTTGGAATACCGCTGCTGTTCCGTAATCCCTATCCATAGATTCATTTACAAGTGGTATCAATGGTTTTACATTACCCACAGCCTTTATAAAAATTTATACAAATGTATATTAAATTGCTTCATATACCTTGCGTGAAAGCAAAAATTCAGAGGTTGTTTCTCCCGTTTATGTTTTCTGACACAAAATTATACTATAAAAACCGTTTCACCTCAGCAAAACGGTTTTTATAGTAATAAATAGATGCTGTATATCAGCTTCCGACGATAGCACTGGCCATTTGCAGTCCTCCGGTGCATACATTGGCAGCCGTCATCACAACAATGGACGCAGCCTTTACCTGAGGGGCTTTTACATTTACCGCTACCGTATAGGAAAGCCGGCTGATGTAGGAGGTCATGTTACCGGTTTCATTAATGATGGCAACGCTGCGGGTGGCGCTTTCCTTTTCTTTGGACAACTCGTAAAAATGCCAGCAGGAACAGAACAATGCCGGAAGTACCAGTATGCTGTTTACGACAGCACCGGTTGCCCGCCCGTCACCGGCTGCCAGTTTATTCATAATTCCGGGAGAGGCAGCAAATTTTGATTGTGCAGGACCGCTGAAAATGATTTTGCATAAAATACCGGTAAAAGTAGTCCCCGTACTGATCCATGAAACCACTTCGTTTTTAATGGGCATTTTAGGAACCAGGGTCGTGGTAATACCGCTTGATCCGGCGCCTAATACACCCAGCACGGCAGAGAAAGTTCCGAAAGGATTATCCCCTGTAGGAGCTGCTGCTTCAAAAGGAACGATGAATATGGACATCAGGGAAAAGAATCCCGCAAACATATTCCCCGTAATGGATATCACTTTTGAATTTTCGGGCGATACGGAAAGGCCGACAGCTTTCATTTCTCCCAGAAGCCCGGCATCAGCATAATAGATCTGATCCGGATCCACGGATAAGGATACTGCCACACTTCCGGATTTCAGGTTCTGCGAATGGGTTGTCAACACAATTTTCGGAGGATTGAACGCTCTTTCAACCTCTTCAAAGCTGGTGGCATTGATGAGGAAACCGGTAAACTGATCGTCCGGGAAAGGTGCGGCATTTTTTGCGATCTTGTAGACTACCGTTACCGGCAGTGCACCCATATAGCAGATAAGGTCCAGCATGGAAAGCTTCGGTACTCCGAAATACTCCAGGATATCACTTACCACCGGAATGTAGATCGGGGTATCCAGGATATCCAGCGCTGAAGTCAGCATCTGTATGATGATATCGAAAAGAACGTCAATGACATTCTGTGTGGTTTCCAGTACACCGGAACCTATGATCGCGATAACCCGTTTAAGGATTTCCTCCAGCGTCATGCTCTGATATTCGGAAGCAAGCTGATCGATCTGATCCAGCACGGCATCAAAAATAACCCCTTCTTTCTTAAGAGCATCAAAAAGAAGATCGATAACCGACTGGCTGTTGGGTACCAAATCTCCGTTGACAGGCGACGCCTGAATATGGCCGACATTACCCTGGAAATGGGAAAGCAGCAGATTTCCGGGTGCCGACTCGCCTTTGGCGGGCTGCGAGCTGGCATCGGCAGGTGAAGTGGCTGCGGCCCCCAGCCCTTTCCAGTCCGTGATGCCGCCCCAGTCATTGATGATTTTTACCAGCTTCTTAATCTCCTCATCGAAACCTGCCTTAAGTTCTCCGATCTGCCCGATCTGGTATTTAAGATACAGCTTACTCAGGTTTTTGAATACTTCCTTGGTACGGGTAATATCTTTCCACTGAAACAGGAATTCCAGATACCTGATGAGGTCTTCAATTGCTGTTTTAATGACCTCATAGAGCCACTGTATCGCGCCCACCACCTTTTCAACACAATCGAGAATACCCTGGTACACTTTCCCTGCAATGGTGACTACAAAACGCCATGCAGCCGTTGCGGCATCGTAAATGACATCGGCAACATACTTTATCCCGCTCGCCAGCCATCTGAACAGGTCCCCGACTTCTGTGATAATGGTATCCCCTATTCCCTCGACATACATTCTGTTGCCCTGCGGCATGCTTAGGAGCAGTGCTTTCGGCCTGCGCATAAAGTTTTCGGAAACCTCGCTGTAGGCCTCGGATAACTTTATATTGGCTGCCGCCACTGTTTTCAGCCTGTCCTCACCTACGTCTCCGCTTACGAGATTACGGGTGCTTCCGTCAGGGTTTACAATAACGGCATCTTTCAGTTTATCAGCGGTATTCAGGGATGATATCTTTTCAAAAGGCTTATTCATCGGATTGATCACAACAGAAGTACCGGCATTATCGGAAACCATCATCTGTAAGCCCGTGATATCATGGATCTCCTGAACAATGGTTATGGAACCCGAGGCATCTTTACTGACGGGAATGGCATCCGGGGTGATGATATAATAGAGATTATTGATAAGCACCGGCATACGGCTGTTTGAGCTGATATTCAGTACCGTATCCGGGAGGGTCTTATCGTTATTATCGGTAAGCTGTATACGCGTTGTGTAAGAGCTGTAGCGTTCGGCTTTTGCATCTACGGGGGTTTCCAGCGTTATTTTCTGGAATGCCCATATACCGGTTCCGGTTGACTGTTCCGCTTTTATCAGCTGATTTCCTGCCACTGCAAAAAATACGTTGGATGAATCGGCGATATTAAGCAACGGAGAAAGCTGTTCTACGCCCGTAAGTATAGGCACCGGATAGGTCCAGTACCGGGATTCGGCTACATTTGCTTTGAAACATGAGGTGTAAAATATCTGGTTGGCGCGGTTTCTTCCCCAGATCACATACTTTTCGCTGTCTGCAAAGGCGAAGACCTCTTTTACCCCATCAAAAAGGTCATTCTGAAATATCGGAATTCCTGTGTCGCCGTCTTCCTGCTTGTCTGCGGCGAAATAATACAGCGTTTTTTCGCCGATTACAAAAAGATCCGTCGCATTGTTTTCTACCGTTACCACAGCAAGTCCGCTTGCACCGTTGGGCACCTTCAGACGGGCAATGGTAGGAGGCGCTTTACGGTCAAAGGGATTATACAGCGGTGCATAGAGCAGCTCGGTGCTGCCGTTGATGGCGCCGAGGGTATAGATGCCGTCTACCCTTTCTTCATCCCTGCGTCCCAGGGAGCTGCTCACGCCGGGATTCAGGTCTCCGCCCATCGGCAGGTTGTTCCAGTATTTGCCGGTTGCCTTTTTGGGATCAATGTAATAACGTTCCAGAAAGTCGGCAGGGGGATTAAAGGCAGACCGCGATATATCTGCAACGATATATTCTACGTTTTTGGTCTGTGTAATATACAGATTTTTAACGTCCAGCGTAATCCCGGGCTGATGAGGATCATCGTACGGCATCGTCTCCCACTGCACCGTCAGATCATTCATCGCTTCTGCAGCCGAATTGTTATTCAGTGATACATAGACATAATCCTTTCCGTCTACCGAGATGGCAAGCACCATATCGATTTTCCTGCTGGTAAAATTCTGAGATACGGAAAATGTTTTCGCCTTTACCTTTTTTCCTTCGTGAACATGGCTGAGACGGCTGCTCAGATCATACCTCTTCCATCCGCTTGCCGTACCCGGGATCTGCTGGATGAGATAAAATACCTGGTCCGTACCTATGGAAAAAAGAAGAGAATTCCCCTCGTCCGTTTGCAGGGCCTGGAATTTCTCCTGTGGAGATACTATTTTTGCCTGTTTGAAATTGACCATTAATTCCGTAGAATAACTTATTTTTTTCTGTGGCATATGATTAGCGTTTTTGATTTTTTATAGTAGATAGTAAACTGTTATTTTTAATCCGTTAAGAAGACAAGAGATCGCCCATCGAAAACATTCTGTACAGAGATGGTGTCATTAATTTGTTTCTTCTTAACGGTATTAAGGTTCTGTTGTGATCAGAAGATGAAACTGCCGGTTCTGTATTACCCTTCGTTATTTTCCATCTCTGCCATCTGCCTGGCCAGTGCCGGGATTTTGTCTGCCAGTACCCTTTCCAGGCTATCGGCTTTTTTCAGCAACAGTTCCGGCTCTTTTTTCACCAAGGCAAGCATCTGGGCAATCACTTCACGGCTGGTCTTAGGAGATACATACATCACATTGGTTACCAGATCCTGGCTGCCTGAGAACTGGGCTTCCATAAAGGTAAAGGTCTTGGAACCCGGGAATGTCCATCCGCTGGAACTGTTCAGCATATATCCGATCCTGGCAGCATCTGCAGTCAGGAAGCTGTCCAGCCATCCTTTAACGGAATTTCTTACTGTATCCACCATATCGTTTATAGCACCTAAAGTCAGAAACTTCGTCCACCAGCTGGGATCCACATTTTCAGACTGGTCAGTAATCACAGGGCCGCTGCATTTTACGGTAATACGGCCATAAGCATCTGTGCCGATGGTATAGGAAGTGGTGGATGTTTTTCTGGCAAAGTTTCCTTCCGTAACGCCGCCCATTACGTTAAGGTGCATCCACATGGTTGCCGTAGTCACGATACGGATAACCGTGCCTTCCAGATAGACATCCGATTGGACATTGTATTTCGCTTCAAAGTTGCCCCAGGTGCCGTAGATACCGCAATAGGTGCTGTCATCACTGTAGGCCCTGTTATTATAGGTATAAGTTAAAACATGCGCTCCTCCGGCATTTACCACGTTGTACCACTGGGTTGTATCTTCATTCTCATACCCCCATCTGATATTGCCTTCAATACAGTTGATATGGAAATAGGTAGTAGGTCTTCGGGCAATGGTTTTTAAGCCGGGCGAAAGAAGATTCCTCAAAAAGTCAACAAAGGCGGTCCTGTTGACGGCCATGACGCCCGCATGCTGCGATACCTTGTCCTGATCTACCCAGTTCCAGGTAAACTGTACAGGGGCATGCATCGGCCTGTTCTGAGACATAATCAGGTAATTTAAGGTATACGCGCTATGCTCCGGTGAAGGCTTACCGTCCTGCTCTTTGTAGGACGAGATCATAAAGTTCATATCGGTAGGAATAAGGGATGCCTGCTGGGGAAACGGTTCTTTTGAAACCACGCTGTACCCCAGCATGATGCCACCCTCTTTACTGATCTGTGCCATGTACGTATTCATGAATACCTGGATCAGGAAAACATACGCCGTACTGCTTTTATCAAGACCGCTTATGTTCACTTTATCAGAAAGTCCCGCTGCATTCAGATCCAAAAACAGCTGCTGTACACTGAACATGTCCTTTCCGAGGTTTTTAATTTCATTCTGGGTCTCCGGGGGCAGCTTATTAAAATGGTTATCGATATTATCCGTTCTTAAATCCAGGTCTATGGTAAAGGAAAACACCCATGGTTCCGGCGCATCTTTCTGGCTGAGGTTGACCCACGTAGCAGGGCCGTACAGTCCGGGCTGCATCACAATGATCTTAAAGGATTTCGTTACCATATTATAGGTAACATAAGAGCCTTCCTTGTTAAAAACAATAACCGACGGGATTTTTTCCGGCGGAAAATCCGGCAGTCCCAATTCCGTAGAAAAGGCAAACATAAACTTTTGTTCCTGCAGTTTTACCATCCGCGGATCCGTCATCGGGGTATTGGCAGGCACGGCAAAAGGGTCAAACCCCAGCCTGGCCTTCAATTCTTCATAATCGGTAGGCGACGGTCCGCCCTGGCCGTTGTTTGCTGAAGGATCGTAAATATAAGCCTGGGTGAAAGGCTTGCCTTTGTACCTGGAAAGCCACTCCATCATGGTGGCATTTACTGATGTCTGTGTAGTAGCAACTACCATGTCGTACCCATATTTCGGGTTCGACAAATCTGAATGTTTTGCACTCATATTAATCGGGTTTTTGGTTTAAAAATCAGGTGATTGGCATCAGGAAATGATGATCACAATAAATTCTTCCTGATCATCAGGTTCTGAAGTATTATTTTTATTGATATGATAGCCTGTCAGGTTATATTTTATTGCGCTATCAGCATTCACAAGACAAATATAAGCGCTTGTAAAACTTTAGTTATCAGTAGTTTTACTGAATTTACATAATTTGAACGCATTATATTACCGCTGCCAGTAACAGACAAAGGCGGTTGCGTAAGGGTAATGGGGAACCGGAGCATGTTTCTGAAATTGATTTCTTACTCTTTCCGTACATTTTACCGGATAAACCGTGTTATCCAGCATGAATTGCCTTTAAAAATAAAAATCAACACCGTTATGATGATATTCAGGGAGTATAAATCACAAAGATAGAAGCGGATCTGTAAAACGTCCACATTCCCGGACTTATGATACCCCGAAAAGAGTAAATTGCCTATGGAGGCTTCAATGCAGCAGGGAACTCCTTTTGTCCTGACTGACAGCCTGACCCAAAAAAGACAGCTGGAAAATAAAGGTGACCAGAAAAGATTCTGTATTTTATCTTGATTTGAGAGAAAATAATTATTAAGGTATATTCTACAAATTAAAACATCCTATTGACGGTATTTCTTCTTTATAATTAATTTTTAATTTAAAATTTGTATATTCTCAAAATCCTTTTACAGGATTCTGGAACTCATCAGCTGGTTATTTTTATCCCGGTTGATTTTCCTGAAAATACGCTGAGTGCTTTTAAACTTTCAATTGCCGGTAATTTACACAATATCCTGGCAGCATATAATATCAGGAAATCATCATTTGGTAAAAAAAGCGATGCTATTCTCACCAATTCCCAATATGCCTGCTGTCGTACAAAAAACAGAAAATATCCGGGTTCTGATGCCGGTCCCTTTCAGACAGGCAGAATCATCTGGCATATAAAGCCTTTTGCGGTTGGACATTATTTTAAACAGTATACCCCATATTCCTGTTATTAGAGCCCGATATTACAGTAAGGTACGTTATTATCGTTCGTTTGACGGGGCTTACAGAAGGTTCAGCAATCAGAAGGTTTACTGCACATAATTTAATACAAATTTTTGTGATCCAACGGTCTTTACATAAGCAACATTCAGATGGATAAAATAGTTTGTATCTGCAATCAGATACACCATTTTGCCGGCCAGCATTGCTGTATGCCAGGATTTGTTAACCACTTCTGTATCATCTACAGGCTGGTCTGTAAGAGATGGGTTGGATATTGCGTCCATCCAATTATTGCCTGAGGTATTAATCTGCATCCATACATGACCCATTCCAGAATCGTTATAAGCATTTTGGTCATACTTCCAGCTTGACTGAATACTATACCAACCCGTCTGTCCTACCGTATAAGGTCCCGATATGGATGACACATTAGAGACAAGATCACCGGTAGCTCCTGAATTATTCCAGGTATATGCGGTGGAAGGTGCAGTTAATCCCGGTAATGATTTCCATGATCCTTTTCCACTAGCATCACTCGTCAAAACCTTATTGTTGCCTTCTGTTCCATCCAATATCTGAATGGCTGCATTAGGTATACTGCTACTTATAACCAGCTTAGGATAAACAGCCCCAAACCATGAAACAAAAGCAGGACTGTCAATAAGGATTTGTTTTGTTCTGTTAGAAATTTTCATTACAGAACTGTACGTCCCATTTTCGATCGACCCCAACTGAAGTTGATTACCGCCTGTAAATCCGGTTGGATTATTAACGTGTCTGATATACATCCCTTCCGTTGTAGAGTTTTGACCTTCATAAAACACAACAGACCCGTTATTGTTATCAGGATTGGATGCATCAATGGGTGTTGTAGACTGAAAATAGAGCGTAGGACTGTCATGATGCACAAATATATTTCCGTTTTCAACATGCAGTTTCTCCGACGGTGCATTGGTTCCGATACCTACCCTGTTACTCAACGCGTCTACGGACCACGTAGTATCATCTACGCTGAAATGGCTGGTTCCTGTAGTTGGGCTTGCACTGAATGCCAATGTTTTATCAGACATGGCTACGGTACGGTTCGCCGTTAAAGCACCATCACCATTATAAATATCATTGCTGCTTCCGGTATTTCCGCTGCCTCCTGCATTTCCTGTTGCCACTTTCAGCCATCGCGATCCGTCAAAGAAATAATAGCCCGCCGCGTTGATATTGGCGGTTTGTCCGGACGGGGAACCGTTGGCTGCATCCGTGACATAGATCATCGATCCCGCCTGGGCCGCCCCGTAAGCCGGAGCTTTTGCATTCAGATCAGCAATGGTAAGGCGTGGAGCAATCAACCCTTCGGCAGCGGTGGCTGATGTGCCGGTAGTACGGGCAGCCACATCCAGCGTTGCTGCCGGAGCCTGGGTATTGATGCCCACCTGCCCAAATGCGGATATGGAAAATAGGCATAAAGCCCCGGCAATCATGTCAGCTTTCATACGATACAGAAATTTGCGCAAATATATTGAAATAAAGGTCGCCATCTACCACTATAAATTAATTAATTTGCTGATTGTCATTAAATACCACCGGCCTAAAAATACCGTTTTCTGAGATTATTTGAAAAAAGCTGAGATTATGAAATCCCAGCCTTACCTCTTTTAACTTTCAAACTTTCCCGAAAAATGTTGTTTCTTCTCCAAAACCATTATTCAGCATTAATAAAATAAATGATGGGCCAGTTATTTTTAGGCTTGCTTAAACCCGATTCCAGTTAATTACTTAACTACCGTTGCTTCAAGCTCAATGGTCAAAGTTGCAAATAATCCCTTTACTTCAAGTAATGTTGTTGCCTGCTGTATACCATGTTTTATTAGAAACGGTACATAAATGTCCATACAAGTATTAAAAAAATGATTAGTGTCAGTTGTGTAGACATTTAATCTGACCATATTTTTACATTCATAACCTGATTCGCTAACCAGCTGTTCCAAATTGGCGATTGTCTGTATTAACTGACTTCTCATATCTGCTGAACTGGGAACGCCGTTGCTATCAATGGCCACCTGTCCCGAACAATATAAGGTCCCTTCCGGCTGCCTAACTTCTACAGCCTGTACTGAATTTGTGTTTTTGCCCCAATCCCAAGGGTCAAATGTTGTCTTTTGCATTTCTACTGTTTTTATTTGTGAGCAACAAAGGTAAAATGCATTTGTGACAGCCTTATGTCAGGGGTAAAAATAACTAATAAAATTTATCGAAATATTGCTGTAGGGTCATTTTGTGTGGTTCAAATTTCTCTGTCAGAACCTGCATTTTTGATATTCTGTCTAATCGAAAATACCTGAATTCTTCCCTTAAACGACACCTGGCAATCAGAAGCCAGTTCTCTGTTGTACTGATCAAAGCAAATGGCTCAACCATACGGTCTGATAAAGAATTATTCTTGTTTACATATTCAATGCGTATCAATAAGAAATTAGTCAATGCGTATTGCAATTCAGAGATATTATTGCTGCTTCGCTCCCTGTTGGTATTCTGGTCAAAACGGGTTCGGTCACCTAACAAATTAGCCTTATCTTTTCCGGACTGCCGTAAGATGGCTTTAATTTTGTCGATTGCTTCAGAATAGTCCTGCACAAAAGATTGATCTTTGTTTTTTAAAACCAGCTGTTCGGCAAGGATCAGTGCATTTGCCTGTTTTTCTGTGAACATCAGAGGAGGAACCCTATAACCATCCATCATGGAATAACCTTTTCCTTCTTCAGTTAAAACAGCAACCCCTGCCTGTTCCAGTGCCCTGACATCACGGTATATGGTCCTTACACTAACATTGAATCTTTCAGCAAGATCACCGGCAGTTAATAACCGTTTAGTCTGCAATTGTGTAATAATTGCTATTAGTCTTGAAAGACGTTTGGTATTTGGATCACTCATGCTAAATAATAAAGCTTATTATCGTTTTTTGAAATTGTAATTAATATAAAAATATTTGCATTGATACAGTTATACCTGCGGCTACAATATTTATTCTTTAGATTGTAATTTCTGCAATTTCTTGCGGGTATCCGGATTATCCTGCAGCTCCAGAGCTTTTGATAATGCCCGTGCGGCATTTTTCTTATCTCCAACAGCAAGGTAATAGTCGCCCATACTATCGTATGCATTGAAACTTTGGGGATAATTATCTACATTCATCTTAAAGATCTCGTATGCCGTCTTCTGCTTGAAAAAAAAAAAATGAATGTATCCTATGGTATTCAAAAAAT
>JAKOOI010000038.1 GCA_022701475.1 Weeksellaceae bacterium | reverse complement strand
AAACACAGATCCATGCCGTGCATCATAACCGGCTGAAGAATTACGGATCGTGCAGTAGATTCCACTTGTCTGGTGTATCCGATATGAATAAGGTAACATCAGGATCTGAATTATATTGATTCCAGGTTTGTTTCTATATCGTAATCTGATTTTCCGGTACTGAAACAAGGAATCAACGGACCGTCATTACCAGTTTGGTCAAAACATAAAGCAATCATATCGTAAACCGCATAACAAAGATTGATCATAAATTTCTCATGTAAATAGAAACAAACTGTAGTGGTCTACCGAAAACTCACATTTCAGCAATAAGCGTTTGATATCTGTATGTTAATTATCCTGCGGAATCGGGTTGAACTGCGAATTTTCAATCGTAAGAGCTTTGGTCTTCAGATCAAAATGATCATTCATCGACATCACGTGAACCGTCAGGTTATCAATGGAAATAGGTTCCCCGAGATTGATATTGGTAAGGTTGGTATCTTTAATAAACCTTCCGTCAACAAGAATGACCAGTCCGGATCCTACGGCAGTCATGACTTCATTATGGATGAAAAGTCCGGTATCTTCTCCCAAGCCGATTCCTAAAGTCCTGGGATTATTCACGACAGCCTGGAACAGCCTGCCGATCCTTCCGCGCTGCACGAAGTGGGTATCGATGATCACATTATCGATCAGGCCTAATCCCTGGGTTGTTTTTATTTCCCCTTTCAGAAGGGCTTCGGAACTGCTTCCCTGATAGATCATATTTTCAGAAGCGGCTGCCGCTCCCGCCGAGGTGCCGGAATAGATAAAATCCTGCTCCTGGTATTTCAGCAGAATGGTGTCGTGGAAGCGTGTTCCGCCGAGAATGGAGGTCAGTCTCAGCTGGTCGCCACCGGTAAACATCACCACGTCTGCCGCATTCGCCCGGGCTACAATAGCATCGGAATTCGCTTCATCGCGGTTGTGGATATCCAGTATATTCACGTTCTTAGCCCCTAAAAATTCAAAGGCTTTCTTATATTCGGAACCTACAATCTGGGGAATCTGTGAAGCGGTCGTAATGATTTCGATCACCGAATTTTCCTTCAGTTTCGATTCGTTAATGATCTTCCGGAGAATTCCCCGTTCAAAGAAATTAAGGTTTTTTTCTATATTCTGATCAAAATCGGTTTCAGCAAAACTGCCTTTGTTGACAGCGCCACCGATGACAATTAATTTTCCAACGGGTCTCATCATAGTCTGCAAAGTTAGAAAATAATTAACGGCTGTAAAAATCTGTGGTCGATTATGTTGGTTCGCGGTATTTTAAAATCATTCGTTTTTTTTGGTTATTTTTTACAAATCTTTAATGGTGGTATAGTTTCGTTCCGGCTTTTGCATTATCTTTGATAACTGATGGAGTTATCGTTAACTATTAAAAATGCAAATAGACTATGAAAATTGAGAAAATACAGGCATTGCGCGGCCCTAATATTTGGAGTATCAGAAGGAAAAAGCTGATACAGATGAGGTTGGACCTGGAAGAAATGGAAAATTTCCCTACCAATAAGATCGAAGGCTTCAGGGAAAGAATAGAAAAACTGCTTCCCTCACTCTATAGCCACCGATGCTCCGAAAGCTATGAGGGGGGATTTTTTCACCGTGTAGAGACCGGAACCTGGATGGGACATGTTATCGAGCACATTGCGCTGGAAATCCAGACACTTGCAGGAATGGAGGTAGGATTCGGGAGAACCCGTGAGACCAAGACGCCGGGTGTATATAATGTCGTATTTAATTATATTGAAGAAAATGCAGGAATCTATGCTGCCGAACAGGCAGTACAAATTGCAGAAGCACTGATCAGCAATGAAGAATATGATATCAATGCCTGTATCCAGACCTTAAAGGAAATCCGTGAAAGGGTGCGCCTCGGACCTTCTACGGGAAGCATTGTGGAAGAGGCTGTTTCGCGTAAGATTCCATGGATCAGGCTAGGAACAAATTCCCTGGTACAGCTTGGGTATGGTGTCAATCAGCAGCGTTTCCAGGCCACCATTACCGGAAAGACAAGCTCTATTGCGGTGGATATTGCCTGTAATAAAGAACGGACCAAGAGAATGCTTCATGACGCAGCCATCCCGGTTCCGGTAGGAGAACTCATCACAGACGAAGAAGGCCTGGACAGCGTGGTGCGGTCAATCGGGTATCCGGTGGTGATCAAACCGCTGGACGGAAATCATGGCAAAGGTTCCTCGATCAACGTAACCGACTGGGAATCGGCAAAGACAGGACTTGTGCACGCGCAGCAATATTCCCAGAAAGTCATTGTGGAAAAATATATTACCGGATATGATTTCCGGGTGCTGGTCATCAACAATAAGATGGTAGCGGCAGCCCGCAGGGTTCCTGCCCACATCGTAGGTGACGGCGAAATGACGGTACAGCAGCTGATTGACAAGGAAAACACCGATCCGAGAAGAGGGTATGGCCATGAAAACGTGCTGACCGAAATTCAGATTGATAAAGATACAACAGAGCTGCTGGAGAAGCTGAAATATACCCTGGAAACCGTTCCGCAGAGAGGAGAAGTGGTCTATCTGAAATCCACGGCGAACCTGTCTACCGGCGGAACTTCCATTGACGTTACCGATATGGTGCATCCGGAAAATATTACCATGGCAGAGAGGATTTCCAAAATCATCGGCCTTGATGTCTGCGGAATCGATATTATGGCGGAAAACCTTACCCAGCCGTTAAAGGAAAGCGGCGGTGCCATCATTGAAGTGA
>JAKOOI010000008.1 GCA_022701475.1 Weeksellaceae bacterium | reverse complement strand
TGTGCATGTTTACCACACCGATGCTCCGCTGCTGCGTATAAGTCCTGGCTACTTTTTTCAGTTCTTCCCGGTTTGCGGCTTTCTTGAATTCGACATCCGTATCCAGCGGATTGTATTTAGGATCTTCAATAGTCTGCGAATAGGAATAGTTCAGCGGGATTTTCACACCGCTCTTTTCCGGTAAAAGCTTATCGACATTTACTGCCGTATTGATGCTGAAGGCTGACTGGGTAGACTGTGTCCTTTCTGCCGGCTTGGAATCGATGTTCCCGAATCCTACGGAAGTATAGGAAGCACTGGTATTCACGGTAGCGAAATCTCCCAAGTTGAAATTCAGGCTGGCATTTCCGGCATACCCGCCGTCGTTCTCAATTTCGGAAAGGCGGATTTCGTTTACCCATAGCACCCTCGTCAGTGAGCTCGATCCACGGTCTCCTCCATTCCGGATCCCAAGGACAATGGTTGTAATATTTCCTAAGCTTGGACGTCCTTTGATGTAAATTTTCTTAAACGTCTGACCGGGATCATAAGTATTATCCATCATCCTCTTTACAATATCGTTCGGAGAATTTTTATCCCTGCGGATCTTGGCATCTACAAAATCCTGGATATTGAGATCGACGTCATTTTCCATCGGCCAGATTTCCATCGGTGCGGTTGCATTGCCGGGAGTCAGTTTCATCGATGCCTCATATTCGTAATAATTATCGGTGGCATCGCTACCCATACGGATGAAGAATTTAGTCTTCTCATCAATCCGGCCAATGTTCAGATCTGAGTTTTGAGGATCATGTGCATGCACAAAAAGTTTCAGCTTTTTATATCTCCTCATATCCAGGGAAGTATTTTTAAACACTCCTTTTGCCTGTGTTGAAGGCAGGTCTTTTATTTTCAGATATAATGAAGATTCGTTCTGTCTCTGGGCTCCTGCATTCCCGCTGAGGATCTGTCTGTCGATTCCCGGAGGCAGTACATAAGGCGGCTGATTCAGGGCGTTCTCCTCGATATTCACGCTTCCTACTTCCAGATTCCCGATGGTGGTATCATCATTGAGTCCTTCATTTGTAGCCGGATCAGCGGCAGTGTTTGTTCCGAAGACGGCAATATTCTTTGGATATTTCCTCCAGTCGGACCTTACAAGGTCCATCGTGGCAAATCGCAAAGTAGAAGTCTGATCGAAGCCTTTCAATAACAATCTTGCAAAACGCACATTGTTAAGAATGGCAGGATCAGCATCCCCAGCCGTATTCACATATTGCGAAACCGGAATCCTGAACAGATACCATTTTACCTGTTCTGTCTGCCCGTTCTGGAACTGTGCCTGAACGGTTTTTACGTCAACGATATTATTCTGGCCCAGGGTAAGGCTTCCCTGATCCAGGTTTACTTCATATTGGTTATAGCTTTCCGTCTGATCCAGGTTATAATCCCTGTTGATATCCTCTGCATCCGGTGTCTGGGAAGCTACTTCCAGCGTATTACTCCGGGAGTTTCCTTCCGGGCCTCTGAAATACTTATACCGCTGTACTACGGAAGCAGCCTGGTTTCCGGTGAACCTGTCGGACATGTAGAAAACAAAATCATCCACTGCAGGGTCGGCTATACTGGTTACCGGATTCACGAAAGTATTCCCGAATAAAGCGGCTTCCTGATCGGAGCTCAGTCCGTCATACCCCAAATCCTGCGCTGTCCTTTCTGCACCTTCGCTGGAGAAGGCATACAGGATCGGCGGCTGCTTCGGCTGTATCCCCCAGTTTGAGTTGGTGGTAACGGAAGGTGCCGAAGGGGTCGGCAGCCCGTTTTCGTATTGCATCTGGCCATCTTTCAGGACATCTTCAGAAACATTTCCCAGCTGAAGCAAAAGCTTCGGAGCGGTTCCTAATGCGGTTCCGTCCGCATAAGGATCCATCATCCAGAACTCCACATATTCGATATTGGAATTGGTAAAATTGGATACCGAGATCGGTCTCATAATACCGGCCCAACGCTGTGCTGTGGTCTCTGGTGTGGCGTTTGAGTTATAAGGCCCTTTTTCCGCCGGATAATAAGAGATGTCAAACGTATTGGTATAGGTCTGCTCCCCGGCAACGAAATCCCGGTTATTGAAAATTTCGGAGAACAGTACCCTCCTTGAGGCATGGTTGGATACGGACTGTGGCGTGATCCCGTTCGGAGCCCGGCCGCCTACGCCCCAGAATCTCGGGTCGATGTTATACCAGGATAACAAACCTCTTCCATACCCTTCCGAAATAGTATTGTTTTTTCCGGCTCCTGCAAAAAGCGGATCGGACTGGTTTTTCTCAGGTTTAGAGGCTAAACTCCATGCTGTAGGCTCCTTCAGTGTTATTTTAGAGGTGGTCTGTTCAAAATCATCAATATAGGACTGATCATTGGTTCCCTTATTCAGTCCGGGAAGCAGATAGGCTGCCTCCATTTTAAAGTTCAGGTTGGACGGCGCTTCCGTATTGACCAACGGGATTTTATCTGTCAGCCTCGTCAGGAAAGGCAGCTGATTGTTGTACATCAGGTTAATGCCTGCCATGGTATTGTTCACAGCTTCCTGACCGTAACTTACTTTCTGGGTCAGCGGGGATTCGGAGTAGTTTACTACGGTTCCGCCCAGTATGAAGTTTTCATTGAATCTCCTTTCCAGGTTCAGTCCCAGGAATCTTTTTCGCTGGGTATTGAAGGTTAGCTGGTTTTCCAGTGAGATGTTAATAGCCTGTCCGGACTGCTTTACCTGCTCATTGATGATGGTTACCGTACCAAGCATATAGTCTACGGTATAATCGATTCCTTCGGTCAGCTGGACTCCGTTTGCGGAAACTTTTACCGACCCCTGCGGTACGTTAACGGCACCTAAAGAGATTCCCTGGCCCTGCGTTCCTTTATAACGTCCTTCAATGGTATACCGTTGTGACAGGTTGCTGGATGTCGCTACCTGCTTCTGCTGGTTATAAAGATCGGAGAACACATACTGCGGATCATTACTTCCGATAACGGACTGTATATAGCTTCCGAAAGGCTGTACCTTGGTGAAAATCACTTTCCCGGTTTCCGGGCGGATGGTGATCCCGCTTACAAAGTCGAAAATACCGTCTCCGGTAGTTCCGCCGTTGCTCTGAAGGTCACCGTTGGCATTCAGCCGGTCCCAGTTCAGGAGCTTGATCAGCGGCTGGCTGCGGATCTGGTCGTTATTGTTTTCCGGAAGATAATTTACCTTACCTCCGGATTGCGGGTCACGGTACAGGACATTCAGGATGAACCCGTCCTGGTTTACCTGGCCGGCATCCAGCGAATAGATGTTCTTCATCATCAGGTTCCACATCGGCGAAGAAGTTTTTACCGTAGTGTTGGGCTTCAGCAATTTGGTCACCAGTACGGTACTTTCTTCGGAAAATTCCCCTACTTTATATACCTGGTTGCTTCCGTTCACCGTATAGGAAAAGGAAACCCCCAGCAACTGGTTGTCATTCAGTCTCTGGTTTAAAGAGATATATCCCAGCTGAGGCTGGACGATATATTCATTGGCATTCAGCCTTCTTGCTTTTTTATTGAAGATAAAATGTTCGCCGTCCGTATAGGTTGCCGTTCCTCCTGTGGCCACCGGAAGATTGGCTCCGTTGATAGCATCACGGGCAGTACTGGCATCCCTGAGTCCCGGTAACCCGTTTACAGTGGAATACAGGTTAAGGCCAGCCTGGTCATTATTCGGAAGGACACCCGGAGCATCCCCCAGATCCCGGATCCCTACGATACTCTTCTGGTACTGCAGGTTGCTGTTTCCCTGATCCAGTACCCAGACTTCCATCCGGGTAATGCTGATCTTTGAATTGATCTGAGGATAATTGAGCAAAGCATTATCATAGCTGTTCAGGAAATACTGGCCGATAAAGTAATGCTGGTTATCTTCATAATCGATGGCATTCAGCTTAAAGGTATTCATCACGCCGCCGCCCTGAACGGTAATATTCCGGGCTTCCCCCTGTTGCTGTGAAAGCACAACGGTTCCATAAGTTTTCCCCAGCTGGAATTCCGATTTCACCCCGAAGAGCGACTGGGAACCGCGGATAAGGCTGGTAGACAAGGGCATGTTCACATTACCGAATTCCATCCTCTTGATGATTTTATCTTCTCCGCCTGCGCTTGGCTTATCAACATCCTGAAGCCCTTTCTGCTGCAGGTCTTTCCAGCTGCCTTTGGCCTGCCATACGAGGTTCATCCGGTTTTCAAAGGCAAAACCGCTCTGGGTATCGTAATTGGCCTTCAGCTGGAGGTTCTCCCCTACTTTTCCTAAAAGTCCGAGCTGGATTCTCTGGTCGATATCAAAGGTAAAGCTGGTCCTGTTCTGCGGCAGGATCAGCGGGTTGTCGATCTTCTGGTACAATCCGGCAAAGTCGAAGGAAGCATATCCGGAAGGGATGATCTCGATCTTGTTGCTTCCGAAGATGGTTTCAAAAAGCCGGTTGTTGATCTGCAGGGAAGGAATAAGGCCTTTCCGGGCTGCATCCGTTTTATCCTTACGGAACATCAGGCTGTAGCGGTCTGATTTTTCCTTGTAATAGGCCCTTGTCTGCTCTGCCATCATGAATTCCTTATAATCCTGTGGAGACATGGCCGTAGGTGGTCCGGTTATTGTATTTCCTACTTTGGGATAGACGAAGTACATTCCGGTTTTGATATCATAGAATGCTTCGTATTGGGTAGGATCTGCCAGCTGATAATCTTTTTTGATGATTGCTGTATCACGGGCCGGCGGTCTCTGCTGCGCAAAAGTAAATACGGAAGCACAGAGAAACGACAGGAACAGAAATATGTTGAGGTACTTGTTATTTGCCACCAAATGTTAAATGTTTTTTAAAATTTGTTTTACCAATTCTTCTATTGAAATATCGGAATCCTGTTTCAGAATCCTGTCGGCAAGCTTTTCGCTCATCCGCTTCGGAATTCCCAAAACTTCTAATGCAGATAACGCTTCATCCTTGATTTTATTATTCGCAAACGTAGAAATATTTTCTTCCGGATTGCTGAATTTCTGTACTTTATCCTTGAGATCCACAATGATCCGCTCGGCGGTTTTGGCACCGATTCCTTTGGCTTTCTGAATCAGCGCACTGTTCCGGGAAAGGATGGCAGAAGCGATCTCTTCAAGACTGAGGGTGGATAACAGGATCAGGGCGGAAACCGCACCTACTCCGGTAACACTTATTAACAGATTGAACATTTCCTTTTCCGAACGGGTCTTGAATCCAAAGAGCAGATGGGCATCTTCACGGATGATCTGCTGGATGAATAAAACGGTTTCTTTGTTGGCGGTGAGGGTCTGCGAAGTCATTAAACTTATCCCTACATAGTAACCAACACCCTGGACGTTGATCACTGCGTAGGTAGGCGTAAGTTCCTGAACAATGCCTTGTAGTGAAAATATCATTATTAATTTTTAAAACTCCCAAATATAGCAAATTAAACTAACTAATGTTTTCATTTGAGAGAGGAATGATTTTTAACTTAATTTTTGATTGTATATTAAATAAAATACACAAAAATAATAATGGTCAGAAAAAATCCCTGTTCATGAATTATACTCATGATCATTTACAATCACCCCAGATTTATAGTGATAGACAGAGGAATCACCATAAACATAAATATAA
>JAKOOI010000205.1 GCA_022701475.1 Weeksellaceae bacterium | reverse complement strand
CTTCCGATCTACCAGCGGAGACTCAGGAATTCCCATCTCCAGGAAGTCCTGAAATAAAATCAGCATTACACAACCTACCATGTACAGCATGAATTGCTGTACATTTTTTTGTTTTTATGGAAATTATAGTAATTTTATCCCGGCTTGTATTTCAATACGTGATCATAGCTGCATCTGATATACAGGCCCTATGCAGAAGTTGAGAAATTGTTTAAGTTAAATTTTAATGCATGAAAAAGTTATTCCTCCTGTTCAGTGCCCTTCTTTTTGTAAATTTTTCAGCCCAGTCCAGAGGCAAGGATTACAGCAGCATCCTGAAAAGCAAAAGCATCTATGAAATCAATGCATTCCTGAGAGATGCCCATCCGGATGATCCGAGAAGATCTGTCCTGAAACCCAGGGTCATGGAAATGATGAAAGACTACATTAAAAATGCCAAGCCCGGAGATACGAAGGTAAAGCAGATGCAGGACTGGCTGGCTATGCTGAAAAGGCGTCCGTCTACGAAGATTTCTTTTGATGAAATGAATGCCATCATCAAACAGAAACAGATTGCCAGATACCAGAAAGAGCTGCAGGTAGGCCAGTCGGCAGTGGTTTATACGCCCAGTAATCCGCAGAATGTATATATCGCAGCGGCGGTCTCCAGCTCAAAAACGGCGGCAATTCCGGATACGGAGGCTACGGAATTCAATATGCTGATGGCCGAAAACCCGGTGGAACATAAGAATAAGACCGTCAAGATCCTCAATTCCCTGTTTGATAATGACCCGAATGCCACGGAATGTATCGTGATGATCGAAAATAAATCCGACTGCAATATTATCATCCGGATGGAGGGAATCGGGACAACGAAATACCGCCTTCCGGTTCCGGCCCATGGAGACAATTCTATTGTGGTGCAGAAGGGGGATTACCTCTTTACCGGTATCGTCTGCGGTGCACAGTATGCCTCACAGAAAACCATTCAGAAACCATTGATGGTTGCATTGGGAAGTTCGTCTAAAAAATAAGACTTTACAGCAGCAAAATAAAGCAGCTGATCTATGGAATTTTCATTATTTTTACAGGATCTTAGTAGCATCCCATGGGTAAAAATAAATTAGCAAGATTCGCAGAAAACAAAATATTACCGAACGTTATTCAGCCAACGCGTGAAGAAGCATTGAACGGCTTCCATCTTCAGGGAAAATGGAGATCCGGTTTTTTTAAGAATGATCATCCTGTTGTTCTGGAGCTGGGTTGCGGAAAAGGAGAATATTCGGTAGGGCTGGCCAAAACTTTTACGGAAAAGAACTTTATCGGAATTGATGTCAAAGGTGCGCGGTTCTGGTTCGGCGCCAAGGAAGCAGTAGAAAACAACATGCAGAATGTGGCTTTCCTGAGGACACAGATTGAGCTGGTGGATTATTTCTTCGGTGAAAATGAGGTGGATGAAATATGGATTACTTTCCCGGATCCGCAGATCAAATACAAACGTACTAAGCACAGACTTACCCACCCGGATTTCCTGGCCCGTTATAAAAAGTTCCTGAAGCCGGGAGGCATCATCCATTTAAAAACCGATTCGGAATTTCTTCACGGGTACACACTGGGATACCTTCAGGGCGCAGGCTATGAGATCGTCACGGCGCACCATGATATTTACGGCGCAGTGGAGTATGATCCCGGTACACCTCACCTGAGAGATATCCGCACGTATTACGAAGAATTGTTTTCCGCAAAAGGGAAAACCATCACCTATATTAAATTCAGAATTAATTAAATACCAAACAACCTATGATGAAAAACACAATTATTTCGAACACATTGACGCATTTACAAACACAGGTAATTTACAGGTAAACTTTTATTAATCTGATGATATTCCGGGCTGTAGTTCATTACATCCCTCTATTGTCACAAATAAACACAGAATTTATGAGAAAAATTACCTTTGTGATGCTGTCATGCATGTTAATGGCTGCATGCCGCACCGCATCTCCTGAAATCAGCTCCGGGAACATCCTGGAAAGTAAAAATATCAGGGAGATTGAAGAATTCCTGAAAACCTGTCATCCTGATGACCCCAGGAAGACAGTCCTGAAACCTAAGCTGATCGCCCTTAAAAATGCCGAATGGACAAAAGGCAGCAAAACGGCGCATCCGATGGAAGCCCGGCCCGTCATTTCCGAAATCCCCGGTCACATCCTTAAGAATTCCAACTCAGCTGAAGCAGAAGAGTTTAAGAGGCTGATTGCTTCCACTTCCGCACAGCATTCTGAAAAGACAGTAAAACTGCTTAATGCGATGTTCAATGAGGATATCAGCAGTAAGGAAGTGATCCTGCTGTTCAAAAACCAGTCGGACTGCAATATGATCGTCAGGATTCAGGGAAAAGACTTTTACAACCTGGCAGTTCCGGCGAAGAATGAAAATTTTATGGTGATCAATAAGGGTACCTATACGCTCACCAGCAATGTCTGCGATGTGATGTACACTTCGAAAAAGGAAATCAGCAAAAGCCTTATTCTGACGATTAATAATCCGGTGCAGGCGGGAAACAAAAGTCTTCCTGAAAAGAAGTAAAAGCGCTACATTTATATTCATAAAAAGAGATTATGAAAATACTTTGTTACGCTGCTGTTCTCCTTTCCCTGCTTATGGGCAGCTGTGAAAGCACAAACCGGGTTTCGCACCCGCCGGTGAGAAGGCCTGCCCCACCTGCTTCCAGGACAGGAAGCCCGTCAAGTCCTGCTTTACAGACAGAAACTGAATATCAGGCACTGATAAAAACCTATAAACCGGAAACGGCCGCTGTATTGACGGACATCCTGAACGGCGGATCGGCGGATCCGGATAAAACGTCCGTTACCGTAGAAAATAAATCCCGATGCAATATGGTGCTGACCATCAGCGGAAATAATTATTTCAGGAAAGTACCGATAGGAGCCGGTAAAATAGGGGCTGTTATGGTTCCTAACAACCAGAATTACAA
>JAKOOI010000565.1 GCA_022701475.1 Weeksellaceae bacterium | reverse complement strand
TTCCTATTGATGAATATAATCATGTAAATTCCAGATAAAATGGGTATTTTTCATAGCCCGATTTTAAAATGGTTACCATTCAATAGAAATGGGCTTCAGCCTGTTTATCTCTTGCAGCGTGGCTTCGGCTCCGCTCAGTCACCGGGACAGCCGTCACCTGATCACAAGATATAAAAATGAATCACGACAAATAAAATTAACGCAAAGATGAATTGTGAACCCGCCTGTTTTTAAGGAAGCAAAGCAAAGCGGTAAACCACTGATGAAGCGCACGGATCATCCGGTCGCTTCATCAGATCAGCCTGCTGATCCGTCTTTGCCTCCTTATCCTATGTGTCGAAAAAATAAACTTTACGTTAAAAAATATACACGGGCTGTTTCCGGAAAGTGAGAATGGGTCACAACCCGTTCCTATTGATGAATATAATCATGTAAATTCCAGATAAAATGGATGTTTTTCATAGCCCGATTTTAAAATGGTTATCATTCCATAGAAATGGGTTTCAGCCTGTTTATCTCTTACAGCATGGCTTCGGCTCCGCTCAGCCACCGGGACAGCCGTTATTCAACCACAAATTATAAAAATCTTTGATTTTTTTAAAACTTCTGTGCGCTCTTTTCACCTAGCTAGTAAGCTTTTCTGCAGTGTGCATATCTTTTGTAACTTTTGTGGTTAATCAATCCTCCGCAGGCCAGGCTTCGGGTGCATCAGCCACCTCACTTGAGTTAAGTCAACCACCTGAAAAATCTTCGATTTTTCATCTGATGTGTTCTAAAATATACGCATCACAAACTTCTAAAATCTTATGTGACTCATGTGTTAATCCTCAGCAGGCCAGGCTTTGAGTGCCTCAGCCACCTTACCGGAATTAAGCTAACCACCTGAAAAATCTGCGACTTTTCATCTGATGTGTTCTAAAATATACGCACTACAAACTTCTAAAATCTTATGTGACTTATGTGTTAATCCTCTGCAGCTACAGAGCACCGCTTCCCGAAGGCGGATGCCCGAATTTCCGTTTAAAGGCATACGAAAAATGCGACAGGCTCCGGAAGCCCACTTCCAGGTACACCTCCGAGGCTTTCCGGTTCTTCGTGCCGATGAGGTAGCGGGCCTGGTCCAGCCTTTTTTCCTGCAGCCACTGCCGGGGTGGCGAGCCGAAAACCCGGCGGAAGTCCCTTTTGAAGGCCGACAGGCTGCGGCCGGTCAGCTGTGCAAACTGTTCCACGGGAATATTGAATTGGAAGTGGTGCAGCATAAACTTTTCGAGGTTGATTTTATGCGGTGCTGAAAAGTCGAACAGGAAGTTACGGAGATCGGGCGAGGTTCGGAGGACCAGGAAGATGGCTTCCTTCACTTTCAGGAGGCCCAGTGCATCGGTAGGCGCTGCTCCGGCATGGCGGGCGTACGGAACGACCGACCGGAAATAACCTTTCAGGAAATCATTCACGGGGATCTTCCGGTTGGGCAGGCCCTGATAGGGACCGTCGGGTTCCAGGCCTTCTTCCAGGGCGATGGTGCGCAACAGGTCTTCCTGCAGGGAAATGACGAGGGTTTCGTACGGGGCGCCCGGCGGCGGAACCTTGGTCATAGTGCCCACCTGGTTTTTCCCGAGCAGCAGCAGCTCCCCACCGTTGATAACCATCGTCTGGCCGGGAGTTTCCAGCGTAAACTGCCCCGAGACCTGGTAGATCAGGGTAGGGTGGTTCCACAGGGAAACCTTCTCCCGCCGCACCGCCGAAAGGTAGGAATAGAAAATAACGCCCGGCAATATCTCCTCCGGACTGTCCGTCATCGCAATGGCATCTGTCATGGGAGGTAATGTAAACCTGAAACAGAAATGGTCTTGCAAGACTGGAAGCGGGGTGCCGGATGCCGGAAGTACCTTCCGTTAAGAAACGACTGAGCGTTTTTCATAGGAAAATGATTTTTTGTATCCGGTATCTGAAATAAGGTAATCATGTCTTTGAAGGGTAAAATTCTGATGGTAAAGCACTAGCAAAAAGCCAACCACTGTCAGCTGCCTGATAAGTTGGGAAAACTCCATTACCATTGATCATCATTCCTTTTTGTTTTACATGGCTGAAAACAAATGAAGTGCTGCCGGATGCACGTGAGTTACCGTTGCAGATAGGTGTCGCCCCAGATTTCACCGATGGCAAACGCCTGGTCCAACACTTCCAGTTCCTCAGTTGTAAGGGTCATCTGAACCGCGGCGATATTCTCCGGCAGTCTCGACGGCCGGTTCATGCTCACCAGCGGCATCATGTTGGGTCCCTGGTTTTTCACCCAGGCAATGGCCAGCTGTGCCGCGGTGCAGCCTTTCTGTTCAGCCAGCTGTTTCAGGAGTTCCGCTTTTTCCAGGTTATGGACCAGGTTTTCACCCCGGAACCGGGAAAAGGCGTTGCGGTAATCGTCTGATGGCAGCGGAGCTTTCAGGGTGCCGGTCAGCAGTCCTTCGGCCGTGTTGGCGAAGGCGACAACGGCAATACCCAGTTCTTCCGCTGCCGGCAGCAGGTCTTTCTCAAT
>JAKOOI010000553.1 GCA_022701475.1 Weeksellaceae bacterium | reverse complement strand
TGCCTGTTCTTTCATTGTTTTGTTGTTTTACACGATCAGCTCACTTCCTAAGTGTCACACCCGCGCCGATCTGCGCTATATAACTTTCGCAGCTGTTTATAAAGTTTATTTTCATCATTTTCTGATGTATGTCAAATTTATGCATTACGTCAACCCGAAGTATACCATTCAGAAAGCTGTTGATGATATTACTATACATTATTTTATGTAATGATCCATTGATAGCCTGAAACAATAAACCAGACGGATTTGCAGATTATTTTCCAGGATCTAATGTATGTTTTTTAAGAACACAAGCTCTTTTATTGCTTAGTTTTGCAGGAGGTTTAAAACAATACCCTTATTTGAACTCAATGATTTCAGAATAATATATTCTCCATTTACCTTCGGCATCAACTGTATCCATCGATTGTAAGATCCGTTCCAAATCAAACGTGTTATGGTTCCTTTCATCCTGTAACAATTCAGTGATGGCCGTTACGGCAAACTTCTTATCTTCTTCGCTTTGGGATAACAGGTACCAGAACCATCCGATGATATCACCGCCTATATTATCTTTATAGCCCGAAATGTAAGGATACCGTTCAAAATAAAGGTCAATATAACATTCGGAAAATTTTTCTTTGTTCACATGGAGCACTGGTTTTCTGCATTCTGTCAAGTTATGTTGGATCATGACAATCAGTTCGCCTCCCTCATTATAAAACTCTGTTGTATGAGGAATACTACGCTTTCTGAAATTCCCGTTCTTATAAAAGAAATCACTGTTCTTACGGATCACATTTCCATCCATATCATACTCAAGACTATCCGTTTTCCCACCCGTCCATTCAGATTTGACGGCGCCGTTGACATGCCAGCTTTTAAAGCTTACATAATCTCCGTTCTCAAAATAACTTTCTTCGGCCAGCTGGCCGTCAGCATAATATTCTACAGATTTCCCGTGAGCATTGCCGTTTTTAAATTGGGTGATTGTATTTCCATCCACCAAAGTTCCGGTAAAAGGTTCTCCCTTATAATACATACAAGTGAAATAGTCATAAGGGTTAACTTCAAAATCAATTTCATTACGTTCTATATTTTCCTGCATATTATTGAATTTTCGGGGTTTTTAATTGGATCATGATGATGTTTTTACCGT
Organism: Weeksellaceae bacterium; assembly: GCA_022701475.1. Lineage (GTDB taxonomy): Bacteria > Bacteroidota > Bacteroidia > Flavobacteriales > Weeksellaceae > Chryseobacterium. The sequence goes on along the minus strand of JAKOOI010000553.1, from coordinate 1,656 downwards.
TTATTTTCCGATACCATATGATGAGTCAATGATCTGTTGTAATTCTCCGTGCTTTCAATGAGATCCGTGATGATATTTCCTGTCGAGGCCCTGCTGTAGGATGATTCTGACTGCCCTGTCCAGATGCTTACCAGCTCAGGATCCTGCCGGAGTCTTGCAGCGGCGCGGAGCGGCCCGGTGATTTTGTTCTGGTAAGGATAGGGCAATATGTAGGTACTGTTGTCCAGGGCATCGGTAAAAACGTTTTTCAGGCCTCTTGCATACCGTCCTGAAAAGCTTTTCGTTAGTACGATATCTTTTTCGGAGGCGTTTCTCAATCTGTCTTTCTCAAATTCCTGCAGCGCGCTTTCAGCTGAGGCCAGCAGTAGGCTTCCGACCTGAAATCCCTGTGCCCCCAATAACCCGGCTGCCAACAGGGTTTTGGCATCATAAATACCTCCGGCATACATCAGTGGGACCTTCACCTGATCATATACCCGGGACAGCAGCGAGATACCGCCGATCTCCGGGATTTTATCACCCATGAAGCTCCCTCTGTGGCCACCTGCCTCGTAACCCTGCACACAGATCACGTCAATTCCGGATTTTTCCAGTACAAGGGCTTCCTCAACAGAAGTAGCCGTTCCTATGAGTACCGTCCCGTTCTTCTTGAACAGCTCAATACTTGCCCTGTCAGGAACGCCGAAAGTAAAACTGACGATTTTACATTTTCCGGCAATCAAGGCATCTACCTGGTCATGATAATCAACCGGTTCAATATCTTCAAAGTCCGGATAGTCCACATCCAGCTGATGCTTATCAGAGAATGCGGTAAGAAATTCTTTGGTCCGGAGATACTGTGATCTCAGCTCTTCCGTTTTCTCCGGTAAGGGATGGAGAAAAATATTTACGGCAAATGGCTTACCGGTTAATTCCTTTGTTGCGCGGATCAGCTCCGCGCATGTTCCGGCAGGAAGATCGCCGAGAGCCAGCGAACCCAATGCTCCCGTATTGGCTGCCGCAGCCACCATTTGAGGCGTTGTTACGCCCAGCATCGGGGCCTGAATCACAGGATAGTTCACATTCAATATCCCGGCCAGGTCATTTTCCCATATTTCAGACTGATGATTCATTTGTTTGTAATTTCTAAATTATCCTTTTTAAGAACTGCTAATATGTATGTTTCCTGCTTAATAGGGTGAGCATTTTAACCCTGATTCTTTCCGTTGAAGCAGGCTCTTGCATGGCAGGCAATGTACAAAAAAAAGGCGCATCAATAGATTTCTGTACAGTTCCGGACATTGACCATTAAAATATCACCTGCCTATTTCAACGGGAATACCTTATATTTCAATAAATTCATTCCTGTTTTCCGGTAAGCGCTGCCTCCAAAACGGCCCTGTTATTTTCGCCCCACTTTTCCAGGCTCATGATCAGGGGCAACAGGCTGTTGCCAAGAGGAGTCAGCTGATATTCGACTTTGGGAATTTTCGTATCGTATGAACACTTTGTGATGAACCCATCCTGCAGCAGCTCATCCAGCTGCCTGGTCATCACCCTTCTGTCGGCGGCTATTTTCTTTTGCAGCGCCCCGGGCCTTACGATGCCTTCCGAAATATAAAACAGCATCATCAGTTTCCATTTTCCGCTCAGGAATTCTTTAAACAGGTGCAGTCC
>JAKOOI010000524.1 GCA_022701475.1 Weeksellaceae bacterium | reverse complement strand
CCGGTTAAGTTTGCGCTTTCCATGGGCCTCTTCAGTTTAACCATGGGCTGGTACACCGGCTATCTCACGGGTTACAACCTTACGGCATATAACTGGACGGTCGTTGCCTGCCTGGGATTTGAGGTATTTTACGTGGCGTTCCAGGCCGCGCGGGGCCAGCTTTCCCATTACAATACCACTTCAGCCCTATATACTTCACTTACGGTAATGATGGCGATTGCCGCTATCGCCGCCACCTTATATACAGGTTATACCGGCCTACTTTTTTGTACCGGAAAATTTCCCGGGCTCCCTGATTATTACGTGTGGTCAATCCGGCTGGGCATCTTTATATTCGTCGTATTCGCTCTGGAGGGCGCTGTTATCGGTGCCAACGGTTCCCCACGCGTTGGCAGCAATGAGGGTAAAGTACTCCCCTTTCTCAACTGGAGCCTGAGCCAAGGAGACCTCCGGACTGCTCATTTTATAGGGATGCATGCCCTGCAGGTATTGCCGCTGCTTGCTTATTTCGTATTGAAAGAAGTAAAAGCGGTCATTTTCCTGGGGCTGATCTACAGCCTGCTGGCCGTGTTCTGCCTGGTGTACGCCCTGAACGGGAAATCCCTGTTCCCGGTCTGAAAATTCCGGCCGGATATTGAATCAATATGAATCTCATTTCTTTTTACTTCCAATGAGACAAGAGATCTGATTTTTCTATTCCTTTCCGAAAACAGCCTGCTTTTAGCAATTCCAATCCATTGCTTGTCTTATCCGCAAAAGGCTGGCGTATATCAGAATTTGGTCTGATTACAACAGGCGATTGACAGATGCCGGATCCCTGGAAAAACCCTGAAAATAGTGAATCTTTATCGAATTCAAATTATGGTGAATATTTTCATTCATTTTAATGCTTTTTATTAAAAAAAAACTATATTTGTACCACAGTGTGGTATGAAGTCTATCTGTAAATCAGCTTTTAATAACCTTTAAAAACCAAATCATCAAAAAACGCTCAGCCGGTCGTATTTTCCCTGACAGGATCTATTACGGATGAATAATACAGGATAGACTTTTACAGTATTTTTTATTTCCCGGGAATTTTTCATTTTTCAATTTATTTTTTGCCTTGTTATCAGGGCGGCTGTTATTCTTGTTTTGATAATTAACTAAAAATATCCTATATGCATTAAAATTTTAAATTTATTTTTCAGATACAATGCCTGCTTTATGGCTGGCTTGATACAGCAGTGCTGCAGCCATCTCCGGATGCTGACAGCAATACCGGGCACAGGCTTTTACAGCCCTTTTAATTCCCGGGAATCTCCTCTTTTCAACACATGCTTTTTGCTTTGGTTTACCAGAGCAACCAGCCTGATCCATTTAAAAATTAACCAAAATTTCAAATACTTATGAAAATTTCAACTTCTTATTTTATGCTGACTTTCATATGTATGGGCACAATGGCCCATTCCCAAGTTGGCATTGATACAACAACCCCGCAGGTTTCCCTGGATGTTACAGGACGGGCAACTGACACGTCGGCAAAAGACGGCATCATGGCTCCGCGGATCACCCGGCAGCAACTTGCCTCAAAAACTTCAGGTACCTACGGAGCATCCCAAAACGGAACCCTGGTGTATGTTTCTGATGCTACTGCCCCTACAGGTACCACACCCAGTCTTGCGCAGGTAGCTGATATCACCGGCACCGGCTATTATTTTTTTAACGGCAGTGTTTGGGTGAATACCGGCAGCGCTTCTGCACCGGTGAATATCTACAATACAAACGGAACGCTTACGGATAACAGAACAGTTGCCCAAAATTCAAATACACTGGGCTTTACGGCCACTGCCGTGAATGCCTTTTCGGTAGACGGCACCACATTTTCAGTAGATGCTGCAAATGACCGGATAGGAATAGGAACTGCTGCCCCGTCCAACAGGCTTCATGTCACCGGAACCAATCCGCTCCGGCTGGAAGGAATCACGTCCGGAAATTCATCCACCGACCTTTTACTGGTAGCGGATGCAAACGGCGTGGTACGGTCCATAGGTTCCTTAGGCTCATTATCGGTTCCGGCACCGGCTATTTTCAGGCTGGAAACCGCTCAGGCAAATTTTTTAAATAATGTGGCTGCAGGCTCATTATCCACTATTCCGATGACTGCCGTTAAGAACAGCATTCCGGGTTTAACCTATAATGCCGGCAACAGCACCATCACCTTCCCTTCCGGCAGCTATCAGATGACAGTGGTATATGAAGCTACACACAGTAACACCGGCTGTACCCTCAGCTCCTATATCGTTGATTTTCCCTTGAATACAGGAACCACCAGGATACACAGCACAGCTGCCCATAGCGAAGGTAGTGTATCCAATCATGGGGGAACAATTACTTATGCAACCACTGTACCTGCCGGCACCAACTGGCAGATCCGCCTGGGACGGGGACAATCAGGCAATTGCAGCGGCACGGGAATGACGCTGGCTGCCAATTCCACCCAGCTTCTGGTCTTCCGTATCGGTGATTAAACGGTTATTTTTCCCCGTTTATCGTTTTAAAAGGTATATAAATTCTAAAAACACAATATAACAGACTGCCCTTCAGGCAGTCTGTTTCTGTTCCATTATCATGAAGAACGAATACCCAATCACTTTTTTTACTTACGTCCGAATGAACATTTAATATCCCCGGATCCGGATACTTGCATAAATCAATAAAATCCGTTCAGTTCATTCTGCGGTCATTCCTGTGCTGCCCTAATCTTTTGATCGAAAATATTTTAGGGCATTTTTTTCCCGGATTTCATTACACTCCTGCTTTTACCGGAAGTATTGCTTTACGGTTCCTACCGGAATGACTTTCTGAACTCCAGGGGCGAAACACGGGTCCTGGCCTTAAAAAGCTTGCTGAATGACTGTGAATGCTCAAAGCCCAGCCCATAGGCGATCTCCGAAACGGAGAGACTGGTTGCGGATAATTTTTCCTTGGCTTTTTCAATAACGGCATTCTGGATATACTGCTGGGTATTCAGCCCGGTGAGAGAACTCAGCATATCGCTCAGATAGCGCTGTGACAGCTTCAGTTCCGTGCTGATGTATTTTACCGTGGGCAATCCGCTTTTCAGGCTGTTTTCTTCTTCGAAATACCTTTCCAGAAGCTGGTCAAGAACGGTAACGATGTCATGATTCACCGCTTTCCGGGTAATAAACTGCCGGTTGTAAAAACGGTTGCTGTAATTCAGCAGCAATTCGAGCTGGGATACCAGGACATCCTGGCTGAAGGGATCGATATTATTGTCCAGCTCAGCGGCGATGACGGCAAATAAACCGGCAATGACCTCTTTCTCCCTGGCCGATAAAAACAAGGCTTCCGAAACATCATAGGAGAAAAAACCGTATCGGTGTATGGCCTTCCCTAACGGATAATTCCGGATGAAGTCGGGATGGAAATACAGGGCAATGCCCTCATAGCTTCCGACATCCTCCGGCGGCAGAACGATCTGCCTGGGTTTCAGAAAGGCCAGCCCGCCTTCTTCAAAATCGTAATATCCCCGGCCGTACTTGATCTGTCCGGTAAATGCGGTCTTAAAGGAGATTTTATAAAAATCAAGACTTACTTTCTGCCATTTCGGAAACATTTTGACCGGAACCTTCTGATAATCCACCAATGCGATCAGGGGATGCAGTGGTGCAGGGAGTCCCAGCAGCCTGACGAGCCGGGAGATGCTTTCGATGTGATGGATGTCGTCAGACGACTGTTGCTGTTGCATTTTCATATACGAATATAATCAATTCTGTTTTGACGGGCGGATGACAAGCTCGCCGATTTCCACATCATCCGGCTGGCTGATCGCATACACCACAGCATTGGCAATGGCCATGGGATCGATCCCCATTTCTTCCATTCCTTTCCGGACCATTTTCTTCATTTCATTGTTTTTGATATTTTCGGCGAAATCCGTTTTTACGAATCCGGGTGAAATGCCTGTGATCCTTACGGTTCCGTCCGACTCCTGGCGGAATGCTTCGGAGATGGTACGGACGGCATTTTTGGTCCCTGCATAGATGCCCTGCATCGGCACGATCTTCAGCCCTGAAGTGGAAATGATATTGACGATATGTCCCGACTGCTGCTGCTTAAAAACAGGCAGCGCTGCTGCCATGCCATACAATACGCCTTTGAGATTGATGTCAATCATCTCTTCCCATCCTTCTACATCCAGTTCATCAATGCGGCTTAACTGGCTGACGCCGGCATTGTTGACGATTACATCCAGTCTTCCGTACTGCTCAACGGCCGTATTGACAAACCGGATCAGGTCGGCTTTATTCTTTACATCGATTCCGGTACAGACGGCTTCACCGCCTGCATTTGTAATTTCCGCTGCCAGCTGTTCCAGTTTTCCGGTATTTCTTGCGCCCAGCACCACCTTTGCTCCGTTTTCTGCCAGCCTGATCGCGATGGCTCTTCCGATTCCCGCACCCGCGCCTGTTATGGCAACTACCTTTCCTTTGATATTCTGCATCATCATCCTGTTTGTTTATTTGTCTATCTGTTCTTCGAGAAACCGTGGATACCGGTCGCCGATCAGGGTGATCCCGCTTACTTTTTCATCAATGAAGGCAAGCTCATCAGCGGATAGCACAAGATCCGTACTGCCGATATTTTCCTCTAACCGGTGGAGCTTCGTAGTCCCGGGAATCGGTACGATCCAGGGTTTCCGGGCCAGGAGCCATGCCAGGGCCAGCTGCCCGGCCGTGATATTTTTCTGTCCGGCTATCTCAGCAAGCACGTCCACCAGGACCCGGTTGGCCTTTATATTTTCTTCCGTGAAACGGGGCAGGATATTCCTCCGGTCGGCATCATCCAGTTTGGCAGTAATCGCTCCGGTAAGGAAGCCTTTTCCCAGCGGACTGAACGGCACAAAACCGATACCCAGCTCCTCTAAAACGGGAATGATCTCATCTTCCGGCTCCCGCCAGAACAGGGAATATTCGCTCTGCAATGCAGATACGGGCTGAACGGAATGCGCCTTGCGGATGGTTCCGGCACCCGCTTCCGACAGGCCGAAATATTTGACTTTGCCCTCCTGTATCAGGTCTTTCACGGTACCGGCAACCTCTTCTATCGGAACGTTGGGGTCTACCCGGTGCTGATACAGCAGATCGATATAATCGGTCTTCAGCCTTTTCAGGGAAGCTTCGGTGACTGCCCTTATTGTTTCAGGCCTGCTGTCGAGCCCCAGTGCCGGCCTCGCCTCCTTACAGCCGAATTTTGTAGCAATCACCACCTGTTTCCGGTAAGGCTTCAGCGCCTCGCCCACAATTTCTTCGTTGGTGTAAGGCCCGTATGCTTCTGCCGTATCAAAAAAGGTAATTCCTCTTTCAACCGCCTGTTGCAGTAAGGTAACGGCTTCTTTTTTCGCCATTCCTTTACCGTCCAGAAAGTTTAAGCCCATACAGCCAAACCCTAACGCGGAAACTTCCAATCCGCTGTTTCCTAATTTTCTCTTTTGCATATTTCTTTTTTTTACGTTTCTCAATTGACTTTATTTTCAGATACAAAGTTGCGGATTGTCATGTGCTTAAAAGTAGCCGGATTGGTAATTCCTGTAGCCGGCCGGGAAAATGATCTGCAGATTTATCCGGCAGGCAGCTTTATTATTTTTCATCATGTATGCCGGAAATACCCATCCAAGTGAAGACAACGGCATTGGGTAAAATGCAGGACGGAAAAGTGAGCTGATAAGCGATCATCTTTGTTAATCAATGAAAACCGGACCTGAATGCCAACGGACTCTGATTGGTTTTGGCTTTGAAAAATTTGCTGAAAGACTGCGGATGCTCAAATCCCAATCCGTATGCAATTTCACTCACTGACAGGCGGGTGGCAGATAATTTTTCCTTGGCTTTTTCAATGAGTTTCTCATGT
>JAKOOI010000499.1 GCA_022701475.1 Weeksellaceae bacterium | reverse complement strand
CCACTTTCAGCTTCAGCAGCTTATCAGCTTTTTCCACTTTTTCAGCTTCCAGAATGGTAGCGGTTCTCAGGTCGATTTTCGTAAAATCATCAAAAGTGATCTCGTCTTTCATAGGGTTGGCGTTAGGGTTTGTTTTTTTATTGTTTTGCTTGGTGTCTTCAAGCTTTTGGATCTGGGCTTCGATTACGCTGTCATCAATAGGAGTAAATAGAAGCGGTGCATTTTCAATTTTATGACCAGCTTCAATTTGTATTTCAGAATTTCGCAGATCTTCCCAATTCTTTTTCTCAATGTTAAAATAACCAAATAACTTCTCTGCTGAAAAAGGCATAAAAGGTTCGCATAATTGGGCAACTACAGCTGCAATTTGTGCTCCGACGAACATTGCTTGACCAGCAACATTAACATCCTCTTTTATTGTTTTCCAAGGGGCAGCATTCTGAAGATACAAGTTACCATAATCAACCAGCCTCATAAATGCACTTAAAGCATTTCTGAACTCATATTTTTCTAAATGATTGCTAACTTCCTCAATACCTATTTTGATGGCTGCTTTGCTTTCTTCATCTAAACCACCTTCTGGCACCTTACCTTCAAAATTTTTATTGGTGAAAGAAATTACCCTGTTGATGAAATTTCCAAATTTATTAACCAACTCGGAATTATTTTTAGCCTGGAAATCTTTCCAGGTAAAATTATTATCCTTGGTTTCCGGCGCGGAGGAGAGCAGTGCGTATCTCAGGACATCCTGCTGTCCCGGGAAATCTTCCACATATTCGTGTGCCCAGACGGCCCAGTTCCTTGAAGTGGAAATCTTATCGTTTTCCAGGTTCAGGAATTCAAATGCCGGGACATTGTCGGGCATCACATAATCGCCGTGGGCTTTCATCATCGAAGGGAAGATGATGCAATGGAATACGATATTGTCTTTTCCGATGAAGTGCACAAGATCCGACTCCTCGCTCTGCCAGTAGTCTTTCCAGTCTTTTCCGTTCTTTTCCGCCCATTCTTTGGTGAAAGAAATATAGCCGATCGGCGCATCAAACCATACATAGAGGACTTTTCCTTCGGCACCCGGCAGCGGTACGGGAACGCCCCAGTTGAGGTCGCGGGTCATGGCCCTTGGCTTCAGCCCGTCATTCAGCCAGGATTTCACCTGTCCGTATACATTGGTTTTCCAGTCGTCTTTGTGGCCTTCGATGATCCATTCGTTCAGGAAATCCTCATATTCGTTCAGTGGAAGGTACCAGTTTTTGGTTTCCTTCAGCACGGGGATGTTTCCGCTGAGCATGGATTTCGGATTGATCAGCTCGGAAGGCGATAGGGTAGAGCCGCATTTCTCACACTGGTCGCCGTAGGCATTGTCGTTGCCGCAGTTCGGGCAGGTGCCTACAATATAGCGGTCGGCCAGGAACTCGCCGGCCTGCTCGTCAAAATACTGCTCCGAAACCTCTTCCGTGAATTTACCTTTATCATAAAGGACTTTGAAGAATTCCTGGCTGGTTTCATAATGCTTCTGAGACGTGGTCCTGGAGTATTCGTCAAATGAAATCCCAAGGTCCGAAAACGATTTCTTGATAATCTCGTGGTATTTGTCCACGATATCCTGAGGGGTTACGCCTTCTTTTTTGGCGCGGATGGTAATGGGAATCCCATGTTCATCGGAACCGCAGATGAAAGCCACCTCTTTTCCTGCTCTTCTCTGAAATCTTGCGTACACATCCGCAGGAATGTACACGCCTGCGAGATGTCCTATATGAACCGGTCCGTTGGCGTAAGGCAACGCTGCCGTAATCATCTTTCTGTTCGACATTTTATCGTAAAGTTTTATCGGCAAAGATAAGCAATATCCGGGAATAGTCATTCTGCCCGGTGTTTTTCCAGGTCAAAACATCATTTCGGATACCGCAATATTACATTTAGTTAAACATTAGTTTAACTTTTTGTTAAATCAAGCAGGTGTTATGTTATGCATATTTAAATACATGAAGCTGTATATTAATGCGTTGTGTTTTTTTAAGCCTATAATCTACACAATTTTAACTTAATTTATAATAAAATTAACATAGTTGTAATTTTTTTATAAATTGCATCAGGACTTTTGTCTGATTATTATTGATACGAAACTATATAAAAATAATATTTTGAAGAATTTTACGACAGTATTAAAAATCGCTCCGGCCTTCCTGCTGGCCAGTGCGATGGCCCATGCACAGACGGACTCTACGACCAAAGAGAAAAAGATAGAGGAAGTGGTGCTGATTGGATATGGAAAGCAGAAGAAAACGGATTTGACGGGGTCTATATCATCCATCAGTGCGAAGGACTTCAATGGGGGAGCTACGTCCCCTGCGCAATTGATTCAAGGGAAGACTCCGGGAGTTTCTATCGTTACAAACAGTGGTGCTCCAGGAGCAGGGGCCTCAATAAGGATTCGTGGTATCGGATCATTAAACGGTTCGCAGTCTCCCTTAATTGTAATTGATGGAGTACCTCAGGATTTTAGTGGAATTAGTGGAGCTTCAGATCCGT
>JAKOOI010000476.1 GCA_022701475.1 Weeksellaceae bacterium | reverse complement strand
ACCAATACCAACAGGCTGGCCCCGGTTCTTGTAAATGATGGAGTTAAGAGCATTGATGCCGGAAGTAACTACACGGCAGGTATAACCATGAACGGAAATGTATTTGCTTCCGGATACAATAATTCCGGTGAGCTGGGTGACGGTACCACGACCAACAGGAATACATTTTACATAGGAAATGCTACGGATCATTCTATTGTATCTGCCGGAGGAAATCATACGTTATCCATCAGCAATAGCGGTATTTTGAAGGTAACCGGGCAGAACACTAATGGTCAGTTAGGTGACGGTACGGTAGTCAACAGATCGTTATTTACTCCTCTTGCCTGTCCTGCAAGCCAATTGGCTGTAGATGAGACATCCGTTTCACAAACAAGCCTGAAAGTTTTCCCGAATCCGGTACAGGATGATCTTAATATCGTGTCCGATGAGAAAATTCTTTCCGTAACGGTGTACAGTGCAGCCGGGCAATGGGTATTGACCCAACCGGTAAACGATACCAAAACGGTCATCCCTATGTCTTCTGCAGTATCCGGACTCTATCTGGTGAAAATCAAACTTGCCGGTAATACCGAGAAAACAGTGAAAGTAATCAAACGGTAAATACAGTATTGTGGATCAGAGAAAGGATCATTGAATTTCCGGACTCGCAACGCAGGCTTTAGCATCCGTATTTTATAAGGGATTGTCTTTTAGGCAATCCCTTTTTTATGGAAACATGATGATCGGCAATAGTTCTCAAAATGTAGACTCGTCAGTACGGATCTGCATTATAGACCCATTGATTTTTAAAATAAAATCAGCAGGTGTGTTAATTGGTATATGAAATCAGCATATTATCATTTTCCTCAATAAAAATGAAATAGGGTTTAAAATAATAAAAATCCTTCAGCTGTACCATAAACCTGAACGCGTTATACGAATGCATACAGATAAGCTCAGCTGCAGGGCTGAAAAAAAAATTTATATATAAAAACAGAATAAATGGTAGCATATGCCCGCTCTGCATATAGATGACAAAAGGATTGATCAGATGATCCGGCAAAGAGGCAGTGTATTACAGAAAATAAATATTTTGAAATAAAAAAAGGAAGGTGAAGCTGATTACCGGTCTTGGATTCTCAATAGGTCCGGGTTTCTATTTCCGGGCATAAAAAAAGCATCTTTTTTTCAGATGCTTGTGTTTTTTAGAAGTATACTTTTTTTTTAAACCTCGTCGTCAGAATCAATCGTGTATGATCTGCTCTTGAAGTCTTTGTCGTGTTTTTCCGATATTACATCCTCTCCCTTTTCGTTAATGATGAAATCTGTGGATTCATTAAACATCTCCTGAAAACTTTTGAAATCTTCCTTATAAAGATAGATTTTATGTTTCTCAAATGTAGCTTCCCCGTTTTCCCCGAAATTCTTTTTGCTTTCAGTAATGGTAAGATAATAATCTCCTGCTTTCGTCTCGCGCACATCAAAGAAATAAGTTCTTCTCCCTGCTTTTAACACCTTGGTGAAAATTTCATTTTCATGGCGTTCCTTGTATTCACTCATTGTTAGATATTTTTTAATCTTGTTAGGAACAAATATAAAAGTTTTCTTTCAATCACAAAATTTTTTTTATGATTTATTTAACATTTCCAAACAAATGAGCTAAGCGGTTACGGAATTGTCAATTTCCGTGAGGTTCAGGATCTTATCGGCTCTTTGGGCGCTAGACTCTCTGTGCGTGATGATTACAGATGTGGCATCCTGTATTTTCCTGTCGATATTCTCCAGAATGTTCTGTTCGGTCTCCGTATCCAGTGCAGACAGGGAATCGTCAAAAATAATAATCTTCGGGTCTTTAATCAGGGCACGGGCAATACAGATCCGTTGTTTCTGGCCTCCGGAAAGCATCACGCCGCGTTCGCCTACCATCGTTTTGTACTGCTCTTTAAAGCCGGTAATATTCTTGTCAACATCAGCGATGGTTGCATATTCCACTACTTTTCCATGGGTGGGCTGATCAATGGCAAAACCGATATTGTTTTCAATGGAATCAGAAAAAAGATAACTTTCCTGGGGAATGTAGCCGATGAAGTTGCGGTAATTCTCGAGGTTGTGGTCTTTCAGGTTTTTACCGTCAACCAGGATCTCGCCTTCCGTAGGATCAATCAGTCTGCACAGCAGTAAGGCAATAGTGGACTTTCCGCTTCCCGTCTTTCCCATAATCGCTAAGGATTCACCTGCCTTTACCGTAAAGCTCAGGTTATCCAGTGCCCTGATTCCGGTATTCGGATAAACATAGGAAACGTTCCGGAATTCGATATCGCCTCTGATAGGATACTTCTCAAAATTACGGTTGACCACTTCGGATTTCTTATCCATGAATTCATTGATCCGCTGCATGGAAGCTTCAGCCCGCTGGTTTACGGAGGTCACCCAGCCTACCATCGAAAACGGAAAAATAAGCGTATTGATGTACATAAAAAAATCGGCAATCTTACCGATGCTCAGTTCGCCGGCAATGTATTTCTGCCCGCCGATCCAGATGATGGCTACATTCAGCAGACCGATCACGAAGAGGATAATGGTAAAAAAGTAGGCTTCCGTCTTGGCAAGGTCAAGTGCCTTGTCCTGATAATCGGTTACCTTCACGCCATAATTTTTCTCAATATATTTCTCACGGGCAAAAAACTTCACCACGCGGATCCCGGAAAAGCTGTCCTGCACAAAAGTGGAAATGGCCGACTGGCTTTTCTGCATAACCTTCGATTTTTTATTGATGACCGAACTGACCTTATAAATGGCAAAGGAGAGAATGGGTAACGGGAGCAGGGTCCACAGGGTCATGGAAACATCCGTCTTCAGCATATAAATGGCCGTAATGATTACCAGCACCAGAAGATTCGCTACATACATCACACCGGGACCAAGATACATCCTGACGGCAACGACGTCTTCACTCAGACGGTTCATCAGGTCTCCGATGGTGGTCTGCTTATAATCCGTCAGTGATAAATCCTGGTAATGGCGGTAAATTTTATTTTTCAGCTCATATTCAATCCTTCGGGAGGCCACAATGATGGTCTGCCTCATCATGAAGGTGAAAATCCCGGTCAGTAATGAACATCCTACGATGATCGCCACGTAGACCAGAACCTGGCGGTTGAATCCAACAGTACCGCTGTGGGTAAGCGCGTCTACGGATTTTCCTACAAACTGAACTTTATAGATGTTGAAAAAATTACTGGCAATGATGAACAGTACTCCCCAAAATAACAGTATTTTGTGCTTCCAGAAGTAAGGGTTCAGGGTTTTTAAGGCTTTCATAAAGTTTTACAAAATTACGAAAATGTGGCCAGACTATGAATTTCATCAATTTTAAATTTTATATCTTTGCACCCATAAAAAGCTCTTTGAATGTTAGGAAGACGACAAATCCGTGAAAAAGTAGTACAGACCGTGTATTCTTATTACCAGAATCCTGTAAAGTTTGATGTATTAGAGAAAAACATGTTCAGTGGGATAGAGAAAATCTATCATTTATACATCTACCAGCTGAATTTTCTGGTTGCCCTGAAAGATCTGGCGGAAAACCAGATTGAAATAGGGAAAAACAAATACATCAAAACCGATGCTGACATTAATCCTAACCAAAAATTCATCAACAATCAGGTTCTTAAAAAGCTGGAGGAAAATCCGGAACGTCTGTTTTTCACAGGCCAGCACAAACAGCTGAAATGGGATATGCATGATGACCTGCTGGTAAAAACCTTCCAGAGGATTACGGCAGGGAAAAGATATCAGGATTTCATGAAGGAAGAAGGGTATTCCTTTGAGGAAGACCAGAAGTTCATCGGGAAATTGTTCCTCCGCTACATTGCCGAAAATGATGATTTCCACGATTATCTGGGAGATAAGGAACTTTCCTGGTATGATGATATCCATATTGCCAATTCCATGGTGCAGAAGACCATCGGTTTCCTGAAGGAAAATGAAGAAAGCAGGACGCTGATCAGAATGATCAAGGATGAGGATGACAAAACTTTTGCTATGAAACTGCTGAGAAATACGCTGGACAGCTGGGAAAACAACGAAAAGAAACTGCAGGAGCGGCTGGAAAACTGGGATCTGGAAAGGGTTTCGCTCATGGACAAAGTTATTTTATCAACAGCAATAGCCGAGCTTGATAACTTCCCGCTCACCCCTTCAAGAGTTATTATCAACGAATATATCGAGATTGCCAAAGTGTTCGCCACAGACCGTTCGAACATCTTTATCAACGGAATCCTGGATAAATATTGTAAAGATCTAAACAGAATATAAATCAGTTATATGAAAAAGACATTGTCAGTTATTGCCTTATCAATCATAGGCTTCGGATTGGTTTCCTGCAAAAAAGAAAACAAGGAAACAGCAACAGGGACAGAAACGGCTACCGTAGATTCTACCGTTACCGCTGCAGGTTCAATGGCTGCGCCGGGCGATTCAGCCATGGCACCGGCAACAGCTGAGGCCGCTACCGGTGCTGCTGTTACTCCTAACCAACCGTTAACCACCATTGCCCTTTCGGAAAGCAACTTCGATTTCGGCAAAATCAAAAAAGGAGATAAAGTAGAGCATGTATATGAAGTAACCAATACGGGAAGCAACCCGCTGGTCATCTCAGAAGTGAAACCGGGATGCGGATGTACGGCACCTGATTTCACCAAAGAGCCGATCATGCCGGGGAAAAAAGGGAAAATCACCCTTCATTTCGATTCTTCAAACTTCGATGGTAACGTAAATAAGTATGCTGACGTTTTTGCCAATGTGGAAAAAACACCGGTTAAATTAACCTTCACTGCAAACATCCAGCCTTAAGATCATGAATACGATATCCATATTTCTACAGGCACCTGCCGGCGGAAGCTCGCCGATGATGCTGATCATGATGGGGGTAATGTTCGTGGGATTTTATTTCCTGATGATCCGTCCCCAGATGAAAAAGCAGAAGCAGGAAAAGAATTTTCAGGAAACCCTGAAAGTGGGAACCAGAGTTGTTCTTACTTCCGGACTTCACGGAAGGATTGCCCAGGTTCACGATGACGGCTTTATCATTGAAACCCTGTCCGGCAAGCTGAAATTTGAAAAAGCAGCCGTTTCCAGGGAGTTTACGGAAGCCCGCTTCGGAGACAAAGCTAAAGCAGCGGAAAAAGCTGAAGATAAAAAAGAAATCGACCTGGAGAAAAAATAGTTTTCAGGTTT
>JAKOOI010000462.1 GCA_022701475.1 Weeksellaceae bacterium | reverse complement strand
GCGACAGCCTGGTGGCACATGCTGCCGGTAATCCTAAGAAAATCCTGAAATTCCACAAAAACCAGATCAATACCGAAAAGATTGCGGAAAAACGCTTTTCACAGCCTATCGCCGATATTATCACCGTAACGGTCTATGCCGCGATCGGGGTTGGCATATGGATGCTGGTGAAATAAGTAAGGGCAAGAAGTCTTTCAGTCACCAGACGCAGGATAAGAAGTTCATTTCCCGGGTATTTATTTCGTTATAGATTATGCCATGGCATTTCATAAAAGGAGACTGCCAGTCAGGCAGCCTCCGGTAAATAATCAGTTGGTGATAGTAAGTAAAGCTTCTTCCGAAACTTTGTATTCTCCTTTCTGATAGGTATCTTTGCCTGAAAGCAATACTTCATATGTATAAATCCCTTTAGGCAAATTGTACGTGCACTCTTTTTCTCCTTTCCGGATGACGAATTCTTTCTTTATATCTTCATCGTCCGGCTTCCCATTCAGTTTTACCGTAATTTTTTCTTCCAGTTTATTTTTAAAACAGAAGCTGTCCACGGTTTTCGCATTGGGATCAGCAGTTTTTGAACTGTTACCTTTTAACGCTACATAACCTTGTACAAGTATATTACCGATTGCCAGACCTTTGTCAAGACCAGACATGGCAGTGGTCTATGATTTTAACTGCAATGAGAGGAGTACGAGAAAGAACGGAATAAATAAATTGATTTTCATTAAGGCTTATTATTCTTTATCGTCATATCCATAATCAGGCAATGGAATAAGAAATCAGTTTTTCTGTAATTCTAATCTCAAGAATCCGGAAATATCATGATAATCAATCAATCCATTGTATTCTTTAATGAGTTTTCCATTCCTGAGAATCAGTGTTCGGGGAATTTCAAGTGAAGTAATCTGAAATGATCCGGAATTTACTTCATTATGATAAAGTGCATTCTGTATACTCTTTCTGTACTTAAGATTTTCAATGGTTACATCTTTCCACTTAAATTTCCCGGAAGCAACAAATTGCTTCACTTTCCCGACATCATTGAAGGTATCAATCGAATAAGAAATAAATTCTATCTTACTATGACGGTAGTCTTCCTTTAATCTGTTAAGGCTTGGGATTTCTTCCAGACAGGGCTTACACCATGTTGCCCAGATATTAACAACCACTATATTCCCGGAATGATAATATTCTTTGTAAAATGGAGAATTTTCAAATTTCAAATTCTTATCATTAATTGTAATACGTGCATTGCTGATTATTTTTGAATTCACAATGATCCAGCCTATTACAATAAATAAGATAAGAATCACTAAAGAATAGATTAATTTTTTCATGACTATTTTACAGTTTTTATTCTGTTTTTTCTACCGGAACAGCATAATATACGGTTCCCTCTACATCAGTACGTTCAATTTTCCCGTTAGGTACAGCTACATAATGTACACCTTCACTATCCCATATCCCGCTCTTAATAATTTTCATGTTTCTCAGATCTTCAGGATCTTTGATGTTCAGTTTCTTCATTAATTCACGTTCTTCAACATAGATATAATGTATTTCTGATTCCGGTTGTTTTTCTGATGCGCCCTTACCCCAAAGTACCACAGGAACCCCATCAATAGTTACTAAACAGCCTGTAACATCTGAATCAACTGTTATAATGCCTATTCCTACAGAAACGTGAAATGTTTTACAGCGGATCACTTTGATAACACGGCTTGAGGTGTTCTGGCCAAAGGCAGAATTTCCGGCTAAAAAGAGAACAATACACAATGATTTGAATAAATTTTTCATAAATTCTAGTTTTTGAATGTTTAACATAATTTTTTCTACTTTAATGTTTTCGCGAGAACATGCCACAAAAATAAATAATAAGTGATCAAGCCTATCTATCAGAAATGACAAAAGAATATGTAAGTCTGACAAATTTTTACTCATTTTTGAAAGCATTTTTCATTTTGCGGGTTTAAAAACTTTAGATGCCTTTGCTTAAATACAAAATTGCATGAAAATAGGTCAGAAATTAAAAGGAATGAGAATTGAAAAAGGACTGTCTACGGTTGAAGTAGCTGAGAAGCTGGATATTTCGGAGTCTACTTACAGAAGATATGAGAGCGACAACGGATCTTTTACCTGAAGGCCTTACCATTATAAATAATAATAACGGCGATCATGCCAATAATTCAGGATATGTCATGAATCACTATCTTTCTGAAAAACTGATTGAGCAATATGAAGAAAGACTGAAAGAAAAAGATGATCAGATTGCTTTCTGGAAAAGCAAGGCGGAAGGATTATAATCCCTTTTTGTATTTCTGATAAAAAATATGACACTATAAAACCAGCCGGCAGATCAGATCTGCCGGCTGGTTTTATAGTGTCATGGAAGAATATTTTTATTTGATATAGAACCGGATACGGTCTACCATATTTCCGAGATCGAAAGGTTTGGCAATGAATTCATCGGCACCGGCGTCAAGCGCCGACTGCTCGAGCCCGCGGCTGGCAGACATGATGAGTACGGGAATGTCCTTTAACTGATCATTTGCCTTGATGAGCTTGCAGAAATCTCTTCCGTCTTCACCGGAGAGCCACATATCCATTAAGATCACATCAGGTTTGCTGTCCGGATCGAGCGCGCTGTACATCTCCGAACCTTTATAAAATTTATCAACTTCAAATCCTTCAAAATCAAGCATCATTTCAATGGAATCAACGATTGCAGGGCTATCGTCAACCACCATTATTTTTGCAGCACTAGACATGGTACAATTCTTTAATTTTTATTCTTTGGGATGCTGAAGCAAAAATCGGACCCTTCTCCTTCCTTTGAGGATACGGAAATGCTTCCTCCGGCTCTTTTAATAATTTCCGCCGAAATATAGAGGCCGAGGCCAAGGCCCGGGAAAGTATGGGCCCCGGATTCACTGATGCGGTAATACTGATCAAAGACTTTGGCCTGTTTATCAGCCGGAATACCAATGCCGAAATCCCTGACTTGGAAGCGGGCATGAATACCGTTTTCCAAAGCCGTCGAGATATGGACCTCATCCGCATCAGGAGAATATTTGATGGCATTGCTTACCAGATTGGCCATTACCTGCGAAATCCTGTGCCGGTCTGCAAAAACTTCCCCAACCGCGGATCTGGATACGACCAGTTTATGCCTGGAAGTCATCTGTTGTTCCTCAATCACTTCATCCACGAGCTGATCAAAATCGAAATATGATTCGTTGAACTGCATTTGTCCCTTCTGTATTTTGGTCACATCCAGCAGTTCATTGATGAGTTCCGTAAGACGGTCGATCTGGTAATCCATTCTTTTTACCACTGCCGCGTTCTTATGGTCACCGGATGCAGCGAGATTCATTTTGATGAACTGGGTATACAGCTTCAGGCTGGTAAGCGGGGTTTTCAGTTCATGGCTGGCGATACCGAGGAAATTGTCTTTCTGGGTTTCCAGCTGCTTGAATTCATCGATA
Organism: Weeksellaceae bacterium; assembly: GCA_022701475.1. Taxonomy (GTDB): domain Bacteria; phylum Bacteroidota; class Bacteroidia; order Flavobacteriales; family Weeksellaceae; genus Chryseobacterium. The sequence continues at coordinate 5,068 of JAKOOI010000462.1, read as the reverse complement.
TCGGTAAAGGTGCCCGTCCATTGCTTTACTTCCCCGTTTTCCCCGAAATTCGGCACCGCCCTTCCGAGGAACCAGCGGTAACTGCCTTCCTGATCCGGGTCTTCCAGTTCATATTCCATCACAAAGGGGCGGTTGGTCCTTATGCATTCCTGCCATACTTCCTCTACTTTTTTCATTGCTTCCGGACGTATCATTTTCTTTACCCGTTCGGTCTGGTCTTCCTTCTCCGAAGATCCGGTATATTTGTACCAGCTGTCATTCATGTAGGTAATCTGCCCTTCCGTATTGCAGGTCCAGACGAACTGCGGCATGGAGTCCGCCAGGTCCCGTAATTTTTTTTCGCTTTCCTGGATTTTTTTTCTCGCCAGCACAAGATCCGTGACGTCTACCGCCCTGTTGAGAATGGCATATACTTCGCCGTCTTTGTTCTTGAGGGGCTTGTAAGAGAAATTATAATAAAAGGTCTGAAGCCTGCCGTCTACCACCAGATCTGCCCGGTCTTCTTTTGCCGAATAGGTTTCGCCGGTTCTGAAGATGTCCTGGAGAAGGCCGATAAAAGGCTGTCCTTCAAGCTCAGGAAGTGCATCTTCCAGTTTCATTCCGATTACAGAACGGTCTTTTCCCCATGTACTGAGCATCTGATCATTGGCAAATTCAATATAAAGATCCGGCGTCCGGTAAATAGCAATGGAATAATCTGAATTTTTAATCAGGTCTTCATAACGGTATTCGCTTTCCTGCAGCTTACGTTCCGACACCACCTGGTCCGTCACTTCAGTGGCAACCACGCTGACCCCTGTGATTTCCTTCTGATCATTATAGACCGGAGCATAGATAAAATTGAAAAAGTGCTCTTCATATGTTCCGTATTTTTCCAGGAACACAGGCCATTTGTTACCGTTGAAAGTTTCCCCTTTGCGGTATACATTGTCCAGAATATCCCTGAATCCCTGGGACAAAATTTCAGGAAGTACATCAAACAGAGACCTTCCGATCACAGAACTGTCTTTACCCCAAAGCTCAAGGATCTGCGAATTGGCATTCTGGATGATAAAGTTCTCGCCCATTAACAGTGACATGGCCACGGGAGCCTGGCTGAAGAGGGTAATCAAAGAATCCTGCGAAACATTCTGCTGTAAAAAGTTTTTCATCCTTTATTTTTTAGTGTTATACAAATTCTGCATACCGGAAAAATTACAGTTACAACCTACCACATCAGGCTGATTTTCGTTTAAAGATACAAATTCTGGCGGTAAAAAAATTATCTTGAAAGATTGTAACAATTAGTGTATTTTTGGAACTCATAGACAAAACAATTTCTACTATATGAAAAAGCGACTTCTTTCTGTGGCTGCAGCGGCTTTCTTCGGGATGGCAATGAATGCACAGCAAATTAAATTTGAAGAATATGACCTGCCGAACGGCCTTCATGTTATTCTTCATCAGGACAACTCCGCACCGGTGGTAACCACAGGGGTAATGTACCATGTAGGGGCCAAAGATGAAGTAAAAGGCAGAACCGGCTTTGCCCATTTCTTCGAGCATCTTTTATTTGAAGGAACCCCGAATATCAAAAGAGGCGACTGGTTTAAAATCGTTTCTTCAAACGGCGGTCAGAATAATGCCAACACCACAAACGACAGGACCTATTATTATGAAACATTCCCGTCCAACAACGAACAGCTGGGGCTTTGGATGGAAGCGGAAAGAATGCGTCATGCGGTGATCAACCAGGTGGGTGTGGATACGCAGAGAGAAGTTGTAAAAGAGGAGAAAAGATTAAGAATGGACAACCAGCCTTACGGAAACCTTTTCACCACCATTCAGAAGAACCTGTTTACCAACCACCCGTACAACTGGCCTACCATCGGATCCATGGAAGACCTGAATGCGGCAAAACTGGATGAGTTCCAGGCATTCTACAAAAAATTCTATGTGCCGAACAATGCCACTTTGGTGGTAGCGGGAGACATCAGGCCTGAACAGACCAAAAAATGGATCCAGGAATATTACGGAGGAATCACAAAAGGAACGGTTTATCCTAAGAACTTCCCGAAAGACCTGCCGATCACCCAGGAAAAAGAGGTAACGGCCACCGATCCGAACATCCAGCTTCCGGCGTATGTATTTGCTTACAGAACCCCGGGAAATAAGGAAAAAGATGCCTACACGCTGGATATGCTTTCTTCTTACCTAAGCAACGGTAAATCTTCAGTGCTGTATAAAAAATTAGTGGACCAGGATAAAAAGGCCCTTCAGGTGGCAGCTTTCAACCAGGGTCTTGAGGACTATGGAATTTTCGCTTTCTTCGCCATTCCGATGGGTCAGACGACGAAGGCAACACTTCAGGCGGATATCGATGCGGAAATCAAAAAGCTTCAGAGCACCCCGATTTCCGAAGAAGATTACCAGAAACTTCAGAACCAGTATGAAAACCAGTTTGTGAATGCCAACTCCAGCATCCAGGGAATTGCCGCATCACTGGCCACCAACCATGTACTGATGGGAGACACCAACCTGATCAATAAGGAAATTGACATCTACCGTTCGATTACCCGCCAGGATCTTCAGAATGCAGCTAAAAAATATCTTAATCCTAACCAACGGATCATCATCAATTATGTTCCTGAGAAAAAGTAATCAGCGGAAATTTTTAGGTAGATTGATCAGAAATTAAATTTTTACAAATGAAAAAACAATTCACATATATAGCTGCTGCCTTTCTTTTCGCAGGAATGGTGTCAGCACAGAAAATAGACCTTAATGCAATGCCGAAGCCGGGCCCTACGCCTGTCATCAACATTGCCCAACCCAAGACTTTCCAGCTCAGCAACGGGCTTACGGTAATGGTGGTGGAAAACAACAAGCTGCCCAGGGTAAGCGCCAGCCTTTCCATGGACCGTCCGCCTTATTATGAAGGGAACGTAGTGGGAGTCAGTGAAATCATGGCAGAGCAGTTCGAGAACGGAACCACCAACATGAGCAAGGATGCTTTCAACAAAAAAGTAGATTACCTGGGAGCCAACCTGAATTTCTCTTCAAACGGTGCCGCAGCCAATTCGCTTTCCAAATATTTCCCGCAGGTGCTGAGCCTGATGGCCGATGCCATTGTAAACCCTAAGTTTTCTGCTGAAGAAATACAGAATTCCAAAGAAAGGGCTATTGAAGGACTTAAATCTGAAGAAAAGAATGCTTCTGCTATTGCATCAAGGGTTTCCAATGCGCTGATGTACGGAAAAAACACGTCCAGAGGGGAATTCGAAACGGTAGAATCCATCAACAAGATCCAGCTGGCAGATGTACAGAATATCTATAAAAAATATTATGCTCCGGACAATGCTTACCTGGTAATCGTAGGCGATGTAAAGTTTGATAAGGTGAAACCAATGGTGGAAAAAGCTTTCAGCGGATGGAAAAAGGCCAATACGCCTCTTACTCCCGTAGAGCCGGCTTCCAATGTGGCCACTACCGAAATTGATGTGGTGGATGTCCCTACGGCAGTACAATCCGTGGTATCCCTGAACAACATCAATAACCTGAGAATGAAGGACCCGGATTATTTCGCCGCTACCATTGCCAATTATATTCTCGGCGGCGGTGGCGAAGCAAGGCTTTTCATGAACCTTCGTGAGAAAAACGGATTTACTTACGGTGCCTACTCCAACATGAGTGCAAGCAAATACTCCCCGCAGTTTTCGGCAAGTGCCAGCGTAAGAAACGAGGTAACGGATAAAGCCGTAAAGGAATTCATCAATGAACTGAATGCCATCTCTGCCGTAAAACCTGATGAACTGGAAAATGCCAAGGCCAAACTGAAAGGAAACTTCATCATGTCACTGGAAAAACCGGAAACCATCGCCAGATTTGCCGTGAACCAGAAAGTGCAGGATCTTCCTGCAGATTTCTATACCAATTACCTGAAATCAATCGATAAAGTAACGGCAGCTGATGTTTCCAACGCGGTAAAAGCGAACATCATGCCCGGAAAGAGCAGGATTTTTATTGCCGGAAAGGCATCTGACATTTCTGAAGGACTTGAAAAATTAGGCTATCCGGTAAAATATTACGATACCAATGCCAATCCTGTGGCGAAACCTTCTGCCAAAAAAGTGGATGCCAATGTAACGGTAGCTTCCGTTGCGGATAAATACATTGATGCCATCGGAGGAAAAGCAAACGTTTCCAAAATCTCATCCTACACCATTAATGCAGCCATGTCCATGCAGGGTCAGAATATTGATCTTAAGATGGTAAAGGCACAGGGCGGCAAAGAGGTTACCCAGGTAACTATGATGGGCCAGGTGATACAAAAGCAGGTCTTCGACGGGAAAACGGGATACTCTGAGCAGATGGGTCAGAAAGTACCGATGAAACCTGAACAGATTGCCAGTAAGCAGATGAATACGGAGCTTTTCGAAGAAATGGCCTTTGCCAAATCTCCTGAATACAAGCTTACGGGAATCGAAAAGATCGGCGGTGAGGACTCTTACGCGATCAAAGGTCCGGAAACTACCTATTACTACAGTGTAAAAACCGGTCTGAAAACCGGAGAAACCAGAACGGTAAAAGCGCAGGGCCAGGAAGTAAGTGTTCCTACCGTGTTTTCAGATTATAAAGATGTAGCAGGTGTGAAAATGCCATATTCCATTACCGTAAACCAGATGGGAATGGATATGACGATGACCGTAAAATCCTACGATATCAACCAGGCGAAAGATTCCGATTTTAAATAAGAAGATTCTGTTACCATAATAGCAGCTGCCGGATCCGGCGGCTGCTATTATTTTTGTTGATATTTACACAGATCTTTTTTTTGCCGTTCCGTAAAAAAACATTAAATTTGGCCATTCAAAAAAGAAATCAAATTAATGGATACTATATTTATACTCTTGATGGTTCTTATTATGATCGCCAGCATCTTACTGGTTATCGTTGTCATGGCTCAAAATCCTAAGGGAGGAGGCCTTTCCAGCACATTCGGGGGAGCGTCTTCCGCTCAGTTCGGGGTACAGCGGACCAACGATTTCATGGAGAAAGCCACCTGGACATTGGGAGCAACCATTATTGT
>JAKOOI010000455.1 GCA_022701475.1 Weeksellaceae bacterium | reverse complement strand
GAGGAAGACGGCGGTTTCGGCGATAATGCAGCGGCCGGAAAATACCTTCACCTGAAAGATGCCGACCTGTATTACGAAGTCTATGGGAAAGGAGAACCCCTTTTTCTCCTGCACGGAAACAGCGGAAGCATCGATGCGTTCAACAAGCAGATTCCTGAACTCTCCCGGCATTTCAAAGTGATTGCCATGGATTCGCGCGGACAGGGAAGGAGCACCGATACTTCTCCGGAACCGCTGACGTACCGGAAATTTGCGGATGATGTGAAAGCGCTGGCTGATGAGCTGGGACTGAAGAAAATCAACATCCTCGGCTGGAGCGACGGCGGAAATACAGGGCTTGAGTTTGCCATCAAATATCCCAGCCGGGTACAGCATGTCATCACCAGCGGGGCCAATGTATTCCCGGAAGGTGTCGGAGGTACGGAAGTGGAAGCCATGAGAAAAGAGGTGGCGGCAAAAAAGGCAGAACATAAACCCGAAAGGGTAATACGGCTTACCCAGCTGATGATTGACGAACCAAAAATCACAAAGGAACAGCTGAACCGAATTAAAGCAAAGGTATTGGTGGCAGCCGGGGAAAACGATCTTATCCTACGTTCCCATACCGAATATATCGCAAAAGAAATCCCGGGCTCAACCATGAAAATCTACAAAGGCGCATCCCATGGCGTTCCCATTGAAAAAGCAGAAGAACTGAATAAAGACGTAACGGAATTCATCAGAAAGCAATGAAGAAATTAAACGGTTTACGGATATGAAATCCAAAGTATCCCGGTAAAAAACATGTGTGTTTTTGAATTCATGATGCTGGTGAAAAAAAATCCCTTTGTCCCGATACTGCTTTTCAGCTGAAAAAACTTTCACGATTTTTTCTATTGCATTACATTTGTAATAAACCGAAGATATGACGCCTGAGAAAAGACAGCTGATCACCGATAGCTTTACCCGGTCCGAAACCCTGAAATTCTATAAAGCCGAACTGCTGGAAGCCGAAACGGATTTTATTTCCATCAAGATTCCTAAGATGGATCTGATGACCCGCAAAGCCGGGATGTTCAACGGTGCCATGATCGCTTCCCTGGTGGATGTTTCGTCAGGTTATGCAGCGGTAAGCCATTATGAAGAGGATTGCTACGTGGTAACCGTGGAGCTGAAAGTCAACTATTTAAGGCCGGCCATCGGTGATGCTTTGGTTTCAAAATCTTACGTCATAAAAGGCGGCGCCAAAATCAGTGTTATCAGGACCGAAATTTATACCGTTGATGAAAAAGGAACATCAGAAAGCCATGTGGCAACCTCGCTGGTAACGATGATGAAAATCCGGTAACTCCATGACCTGTTTCCGGAATGTGTTTTGTAACAATTTTAAACTATTAAAAAAATAACAATATGAATCTGATTATCCGCCTGCTGGTAACCGCCATCGTCGCTTATCTGCTCACCATGATCCTGCCCGGAGTCCATTTTGCCGGATTTGCAGGTGCCCTGATTTTTTCCATTGTACTGGGAATCCTGAACCTGATTGTAAAACCGGTCCTGAATATCCTGGGGCTGCCGCTTACCATTATTACGCTGGGGCTTTTTACATTAGTCATCAATGCCATTATTATCCTGATTGCCGATTATTTTATAGACAGCATGGAGGTAGACGGCTTCTGGTGGGCTTTGATTTTCAGTATTCTGCTTTCCATCGTAACTTCACTTGCCAATTCCATGATGGGGGACGACTGATAAGACAGATCGTTTCACATAATACAATACAAACCGCCGGTTGATCCGTCGGTTTTATTTTTTAATGAACTTCAGAAGAACGGTATTGTTCTGCTGATCCTTGAGTTTTATAAAATAATTTCCCGGGACCAGATGGCTGACACTAATTTCTTTGGAAATCAGTAGATTATTAGATACGACTTTGCCTTCCTGGTTAACGATTTCATACGCTTTGAAAACCCTGTCAGAATTAAGGATCAGCAGTTCTGAAACAGGATTGGGATAAACCTTTACTACCATCACCGGCTGTGTTTCCTTTTCACCGGTTCCCAGGTACAGGCATGACGGCGGATTGCTGATAGGACCATTGGTGAAATCATAGCAAAGCACCTCATGTACCGGAATGGTACCGATGCTTAGGGTCTGGGGAATATTTTCAAAAGGGGAGCAGTTGTTGAATCTTACGGTTCCGTCATTGAAACTCCGGGTGATCCTGTACCAGTTTTCACATCCTGTGGCCGTCATTGAAGATCCCGGCCACTGGCTGTCAATGGCAGATCCGTTGATTGCATTCGGGTTTACCATATCAATCATGGCACAGCTTCCGGAAGCCCATCCCTGTGGCATTTTAAAATAGATAGCAGTTGTAGGAAGAGCTCCGGTATAATATTTTTTGCTGAAAACCTGGGAAGCGGCTCCCGAATTCACAACAAATGCCCGGACCTCTTTATTGGTGTCGATAGTGATCTGAACACTGTTGACAGCAGACGGAGAATTCAGCGTAGGCGTACTTCCGTCAGTAGTATAATACAAAGTACCGTTTCCTGAAAGGACTACCTGGTAAGGACTATTATAGTGCGTAGCAACAGGAGTCATGGAAACCTGTGAAGATGCCGGTGTACAGAAGAAAGCTGAAATAAGGAGTACTATTTTTTTCATGGGTAATGTTTTTTACAGAGGCTTAAAAATAAGAAATAAATTTTACATTTCGATTCGATTGAATTATAATCACATTTACCTACCTTTGGCTTCTTTGAATTAATCGGGGAAGGTGCGCTGTCTTAGCGGTTTCCGTTTCCCCTTAAATGAATATCAACTCTATGAAACTGAAGTACAGTCTGCTGGCTCTGGCAGCACCGCTTGTAATGAATGCACAACAACTCATGACGCCTGAAATCCTCTGGACTTTAAAAAAAGTCGGGGTACAGGCCGTTTCCCCGGACCAGTCTTCCCTTATCTATAAAATCGGGCAGACCGACCTGAAAACCGAAAAGACAAAAAACGAAAATTATTTCCTGAACGTGATCAGCCGGCAGTCGGCAAAAATAGACCTGGGAAAGAAAAGCCTGATCCAGTGGGATAAAAACGGCATGTATGCTCAGGAAGGAGAGGTTATTTTCCTGAGTAAGGACGGTGCCAAAACCTGGACGCAATTCTACACCATCGGTGAAGCAGACAATATCGTCATTTCGCCTGACGGGAAAAAAATAGCGTTCAGCAAGCAGGTGCTGGTGGAAAAAGTGA
>JAKOOI010000436.1 GCA_022701475.1 Weeksellaceae bacterium | reverse complement strand
TTCTGCCGGCTTCAGGACTACGCAGTTTCCTGCTGCCAGCGCCGGGGCCAGCTTCCATACGGCCATCAGGATCGGGAAGTTCCACGGAATGATCTGCGCAATAACGCCCAGCGGTTCATGAACGATCAGGGAAACGGTATCCTTATCCAGTTCATTGTGCGAACCTTCTTCGGCACGGATGACCGAGGCAAAGTAACGGAAATGGTCAATGGCCAGCGGTATATCGGCAGCCAGTGTTTCCCGGACGGCCTTCCCGTTATCGATGGTTTCTACGGTCGCCAGGTATTCCAGGTTCTGTTCCATCCGGTCTGCGATCTTATTCAGGATAATGCTTCTTTCGGTGGAAGAGGTATCTTTCCAGGTCTGGAAAGCCTTTTCCGCAGCATTCACGGCCAGTTCAAGATCTTCTTTCGAAGAGTGTGCCACCTGGGTAAAATTTTTCCCGTTTACCGGGGAAACCACGTCAAAATACTGTCCGTTCGCCGGAGCGGTGAATTTCCCGCCGATATAATTGTCATATTGGTTTTTAAACTCAGGCCACTGCAACACGGTGCCCGACTGCTGTTCTGCAACTGTACTCATTTTGATACTATTTTAATTTTTGATTTATCCTAAATTACGCATCTGCTGATAAACAAAGTAGCACAATCGTCCAAAAAACCATCAAAATCCTACAGGGTGTGAATTTTATCATTTCATTAACAGTCGGGTATGCTGATAATTTTTATATTTGGATAAACAGGTCCCAAAAATATCCGGCAATGAGCAATACCCCTCTTTTACTGAATCCGCCTGCCCTGAAGCGGGAAGACCAGCTGCTTCAACTGGTGGAAAACCGTACGGCCTACACCCTGAACAACTGTGAATTCAGTATTTATGAAACCCATCAGGCTGCTTTCGATGTGAAGCTGCATTTTGAGACCATTGCCTTTACCGCCATGCTCCGCGGAAAAAAGCGCATGAAGCTTGAGCATAAAACGGGTTATTTCGATTATCTTCCTGGAGAAAGCGTACTGGTGGCGCCCGGGGAAACGATGGTGATTGATTTTCCGGAAGCCGATGAAATGCCTTCCCAGTGCATTTCCCTGAGCCTGAACCCTGAATTCATCGAAAGTTCCCTGAATTCCCTGAATTACCATCTTCCCAAAACCGATGAAACCTCCCGCTGGACCATTGAGCGGAATGAATATTTCCTTTTCAACAATCCGTCCCTTGCTTCCGCCACCCACAATATTATGCGGATTGCCATGGACGATAATTCCCAGAAAGACCTGATGGCTGATTTTGCACTGAAGGAACTGCTGATCCGGCTGATGCAGACCCAGGCGCGGGGTATTGTGGAAAAGAGTATGGCCAAAAATAAATCCAGGATCGGGTTCGTGGCGGATTATATCAAAAAGAACCTGCACCAGAAGCTTTCGGTGGAAAGCATTGCTAAAATGGCTTATGTCAGCAAATCAAATTTCTTCAAGATGTTTAAGGAAGAGCTGGGAACTTCGCCGAACGATTTTATTTTACAGGAACGGATCAGCAAAGCCAAAGAACTTCTGGCCAGCCGGAACAGCATTAAAGAAACTGCTTTTCAGACGGGATTTTCAGATACGAATTATTTTACCCGTGTCTTTAAACACCTGGTAGGTGTTACCCCGAAAAGCTTTCAGGATAAAACAATTTTCTACAAATGAAACACATTATTGTTTTGGCACTGATCTTTCTGATGGCCGGCCATTCCCATGGACAGAACCTTACTTTATCAAAAAATCTGGAACCGATTGACTTATGGAAGAGCAATATGCCTGATCAGGGTGGATTAAGAGGTTCCGAGATCATCAGTGATAAAGGTTCCGTGACCCATGTTTCAATCCCCAGACTGATCGTTCACCGGCCTGAACATCCCAATGGCACGGCTATCCTTGTAATCAGCGGCGGCGGATATGCCCATATCGAAATGGGAAAAGAAAGTACACCCGCTGCCGATTGGCTGAAATCTCAAGGGGTAACCGCTTTTGAGCTGATCTATAGACTGCCTCAGGAAGCCTGGCCCTCTACTGATGTTCCTTTTGAAGATGCCCAGCGTGCTGTAAGGCTGATCCGAAGCATGGCCGTCAACTACGGAATTGATCCGCATAAGACGGGCGTTCTGGGATTTTCTGCAGGAGGCCATTTGGCAGGGATTACCGCTACCCTTTCCGACAAGAGATTTTACAGGCCGGTTGATTCCGTTGATTCATTATCGTCAAGACCGGATTTTATGGGGCTTATTTATCCCGTTATTTCCATGCTTCCGCCCAATAATAAGACGCATTCCTCAAAAAGTATTTTAGGTCTTCATCCTACGGTTCCTCAGGAGGCGGCTTTTTCCGTAGAGCAGCAGGTAACCGCCGGCACACCGCCCACTTTTCTGGCCCAGGCCACAGATGATCCTGTTTCCCCTGTTGCCAACAGCTATCTCATGGAAGCTGCTTTACAAAAGGCCGGGGTCCCTGCCGAAATGCATATTTTTAAGATCGGTGGCCACGGATGGGGAATGGGAAAACCGGGAAGCGAAGCTGCTCAGTGGCCGGATTTGTTTAGAAGCTGGACACAGCACAATGGATTCTGGAAAAAATAATGTCATTTAACTTACATTTCTTTAACCATAAAATACACAAAAGTTTTTAACACATGAGGCACATCAGATTTTCAGTTGCTTACGTTGCGCATATTTCAGAGCACAGAAGAAAAAATCAAGGATTTTTCAGTGATACTGCAGTAAACTGATGCGCTGGGAACTGAAGCACCCGGGCCACGCTAACATCTGAAAATCTATGCATCCTTTTGTGAGATTGTACTTATCGCTAATTCTATGTTTGGATCCCTGCGGGAAACCGTAGATCCGACGCAGTCAATGACAACCATTGTATTGAATTTTTATTGTTTTTAATTTTATACTCCATGATATAAAGGTCAGTGATTATGGTAGCCGAGGCTCTCGGAGCCATGGTATGATCTGTATAAACACGTGGTTTAAAATTTAATTTCAGAATGAATCATAATTCAGGGCTTCAACGGAGTTGAAAGTGACAAAAGAGGGTGATCCTTCGTAACAAAATCAGAGTTTATTCAGATAAAACCGGAACTCATTGAATTCCGGTTCAAGCTGTATTTAAGCTGACTTTTATTTTTTAAAATCGTAATACCGGGCTCCTTTTAACAGCGGATTTTCGAGTTCTATAGATTGCAGTCCGAAGCCTTTGTAACCGGGATTAACGGATTTTTCCAGCTGCTTGCGGTGAAGCTTTTCGTAGGTTTCAAAATCAATAGCCGTACGGTTTTTCAGGTTTTCAAACAGGTTCCACTTCGAAACAACGCTTTTCCAGTTGCCTGCAATTTTCCCGGCAAAAACTTTTGACTTGGAGCCGCTTCCATACGCCAGGAACCCGATTTCCTGACCTGCCAGTTCTTCATTTTCGTTGAATGCAGTCTGTAAAGCGGAAAGCAGAGCCATAAAAACAGATGCCGTGTACATATTCCCGATTTCTGAAGAAGCCCTTTGGGAAGTTTCAATTTTTTCATTAATAAACTGAAGATATTCTTCCGATTTAGCCACGGCTTTCTGTTCTTCCGGGTTTTCATAGGAAAGCCCGTTTTCACGGCTGTAGATTTCCGTGAAGACCCGTTTCCCATGGAAGGCGTACGGAAGATGGAAGATCAGGTATCTCCAGTGATCAGAAGGTCTGTCTTTTCCGGTGATTTCTCGGTAATGGTCATAGGCTTCACGGATGCGGTCCTGGTAACACTGGTTGGAATACTGGCCGTCGAACACCGGCTCATCGGTAAAAATTTCGATCTTATCCGGGAAACTTTCAGGAGCGTTGGCAAGGTCATCCTTTTTAAAATGTCGCCTGGGCTTGAAAAAGTCGAAAACACTTTCCGTTGCCACGCCCCATTCGTTTTCCATTTCCATCAGATCCGGTTTTGCAGAAACCAGGACTGCTACGGCACCGCCGCCCTGGGTATATTCTCCGGAAGACGCCAGTTCATATTTCGCATAATCACTGGCAATCACTACCGCTTTTTTACCCGGATTGGCCCGGACAAAATCCAGGGAATTGTGCAGGGCATCCACAGCTCCTATGCAGGCAAAAGTCAGGTCCACAACATCACAGTTCCGGAAACAGCGCTCCCCGGATTCCTTTTCCAGGACTTTCTCCACCATCTGCATAATGTACGAAGCCGTTGGCTTGGCGGCATCCAGGGCACTTTCAGTTCCTAGATAAATCCTTGCGATCTCTTTCGGGTTAATTTCATAATCCGTGATGAGTTTCAGCAAAGCTTCTGCTGCGAAAGTAGCTGCATCCTCATGGACATCCGGAAATGCCATTTTATGAAGGCCTAATCCTTTTTCAAGTTTTGCAGGGTCAATTCCCCTTTCTGTTGCCAGGTCTTTAATTTCCAGATATAATGAAGGCACATGATAGCTTACCGCCTCGATTCCAAAAGTCATAACATTCTAATTTTATACGAATTTAAAAAATGTAAACGTTTAACCCATCATGATATTTAACAGATTTTTATCAATACTTACTGATACAGCATCTTATCGTCATAGTAATG